>CAYJQP010000016.1:0-14018 GCA_964372385.1 Candidatus Woesearchaeota archaeon
GCATTAAATCTAGTAATCAACAAATAACATGATAATTTAGTTTATCAACGATAAACAGGTAAGAATGAGTAATATAACGTGAGACATAAATAATTGAGCATGGCTTTTATGCCTCCCGAATATAACAACAGACATTTTGCTCAATTTATTCAGTCTGTTGTTATAATAGACGATAAAATGCTGTTTGTTTAATAGTTTAGTCAGGAGGTAACAAATGTTATGAACCTACACAAATAAAAAACCATAACAAATCTTTTAAATCATCTTTTATTATAATAAAAGGAGTAAATTAATGGGATATGTAGAGGAGAAATTGTTTAGAGAATTACAGAAGTTGAATGAGTCTATTCAAGTACGAAACAGGATAATTGCTAATTTCGCAGGAAAATTAGATAGTTCGAATTTTGCTGTTAAAATGTATGATGAACTTCTTTCTGACGCTTTAAATACACATATAGAATCATATGCAACAGCACAAGGAGACAAATATCACGAGATAGTTAGTTGCATGACGATAAATAAAGAAAAAGAACAGCAGGAATTAACACTTACAATTAAATTAGATAGTTGTACACTAAGAGAATTTAATATGCCATACAGTGAAAGAGTATTTGGACGAGCCATATTAAGGGAAGAAAAAAGAAATCTTGAGCTTTTTTATATCTACAATGATGCGCGGCCAATTACAAAGCAAGTTATTCCAGCAGCAAAAGAATTTTTTTCTCTATATTTAAAATTCAATGTAGATGAACATAATTTTGAGTCATATGACGAATTTCTTCAGGCAATTAGTTGGTAAATCCACATAAACATCAGCCAAAAGTAAAAGCATTCAAGCTTACCCCTCTGTCAAGAAATCTTAATTCCAAGATATAATTTCCGTATTCATTGTTAACAACATTGTAAAGCTGTGCCTTGTCAATTTCAAGAAAAGATTTTCCTTCGGAAAATCTCACATCCTTTCCCGCCTGCTCCTCGCCAATATAATTCCCATTAATAAAAACTTCAACTCTTCTTGGCTCATAAAGTCTCTCTGCCTTCGCCTCTTCTGTTTGGGAATTCAAGGAGTCAGCGACAACATTCACTTCTCTTGCTGTGAAATTCAAAACAACACTACCGATATCATTTTCCTCGCCATAGAATTCTATATCATCTGATTTGCTTTTCCATTTTCCTTCCAGATAAATTTTATCTTTCTCCAATTCTCGAGATAAAACATAATCAAAAACCTCTCCAGATTTCAACCCTCCTAAATTTCCGATATTCTGCCCGCGAGTCAGAGCAAAGTCATATCCTGTATATAATTCCGGCGTTATCTTCAATCTCTCTCGCGTTCCTTCTTCAACAGTTTCGATATCACTTGCATCTTCTCCTATTTCAGCCAAAAGCTCCTGAATTTTTAATTCAGTTTCTTCATAAGCTCCCTCTCCAATATGGTCATAACGAATATATCCATCAGCGTCAATCAAATATTTTCTTGGCCAGAAGCGATTGTTGAAAGCCCTCCATGTTTTATAATCATTATCCTGCGCAACTCTGTATTTTATTCCGTATTTTTCAACAGCGTCTTTGACATTTTCGTAATCTTTCTCAAACTCAAACTCTGGAGTATGAACTCCAATAATAACTAAACCTTTATCTCTATACTTTTCATCCCAATTAGTCAAGTATGGCAATGTCCTAATGCAGTTTATGCATGAATATGTCCAGAAATCTATTAATATAACTTTTCCTCTAAAATCAGAGATTTTAATTCCTTCCTCTGAATTAATATATCCAGCAATCCCAGTTAATTCAGGCGCTCTTTGATACAATTTATCTTTGTAAGAAGGAACAAACTCCTCATCCAAACTCGCAGGATTTTCTTTCTCAACATCTTCCTCGCCTACATCACCAGGCCTGACTTTTGAGTTTTCAAAATAATAAATCACTCCTATAATTAAAATAATTGCAACAGCCAAGATAATTGTTTTAGTTTTCATCTTCCTTCGCAACAGCAGTTCCTAAATAAGCCAAAAAAGCTGGAATCAAAGGCAGAACGCACGGACTTAAAAATGACGCCAAGCCTGCTAAAAATGCAATAAAAATATTTAACGTTCCCGCGCTTCCTAAACCTCCAAGATTAAGCCAAATCAAGAAATTAGTAGCCAATGCCAAATTCGCAACTCTGCTTAATTGATTTGTAAAAACAAGAATCCCAAGCATTATTAAAATTACTCCAAATACATAATTAACATATCTCAGCCATTTTCCTGATTTTGAAATGAACTTTTGAGCTTGATTTGTAAACAATCCAACAATCAAAAAAGGCACGCCCAAGCCCAAGCTATAAGAAAACATCAAGAAAAAAGCGCTCCCAGGATTTATAACAGCCAAAGTCAAAATAGCTCCCAAAATTGCGCCAACGCACGGCGTCCAGCCGACGGCAAAAGCCGCACCGAATATAAAAGAAGTCAGATAACTTCCCCCTCCTCTTTTAACTTTTATCTTGTATTCCCTCTGCAAAAATTTCGGTTTTATCAATCCAAGCAAATACAATCCAAATAAAATTATCACAACTCCTCCAATTCTTCCAAGCCAAATTTGAACAGTATAAGAAACATTCAGCAAAACGCTCTGCAATAAAACACCAACTAAAGAAAAAATAATGCTGAATCCCAATACAAAAAACACACTGCTAAAAAACACGCTCCAATTTCTCTTTTCTTTCATTGTTATAAATAAAATATTTATTACTTAAATCTATCTCTTTTATTTGCCAAGTAGATTATCTAAACGAAGAATTTTTAAAAAAACGATAAATATATAAAAAACAGTTTTCAGAAATATCTATGGGATTTAAAAACAAAATTGCGATTATTACTGGTGGTAGTGAAGGAATCGGTTTTGGTATTGCGTCTGCGTTAGCAAATAAAGGAACAAAAGTCTATCTTGTAGCGAGAGATAAAGATAAATTAGAAACGGCAAAAAGAAGTATAAAAAATCAGGGTGGCAATGCAGAATTTTATCAAGGAGATATTACAAAAATTAATGATATTGAAAAAATTGTAAATGAAGTGCATAAGAAGAATAAGAGATTAGATATTTTTGTAAATAATGCTGGAGCATGGAGAAAGCAGACAATTGGCGAAGATAGGGAATCTCTTAGAAATATGAGGGCTTTAGCGAGAGATGCACCGACAGATATTGCAGAATATCTTGTTCATAAATTTAGAAATACTGAAAACCAATTGCAAATTCTTACTGTCATCTCACAAGCAGGTTTAAGATTTATGCCAAATAATCTTGGCTATGGCACAGGAAAAATGGGATTGACAATAAATTTATTGCATATTCAGGAAGAGATGAAAATAAATAATATACGCAACATTAAACTTTATACAATTTATCCTGCAACTGCTGCAACACCCAATGTCATTCCATTAATAAAATCAGGCAAATTGCAAGATGCAACAACACTTGAATCTGTTGTAGATACGGCAATTGAACTTATTTCAGACAAAACAGAAACAAGGCACGCATACATCGGCTACATTCCCGGGCAAGGCATAGTAAGAAAATACTTTGAGCTCGGGTTTGATTGTCTTCTGCCGCAAAAAGGAAAAACAGTGATAGTTGATGCAAATTTTAATCCAAAAAAAGCATTTGAATAATTATTTTTTCTCTTCCTTAAAAAATTTAAATCCCTGCCAGCACAAAACTCCAGAGATAACAACAGCAATCCAAGAAATCCAGACAGGAATACTTGCATTTTCAATAGTTAAATTCCAGCCCCTAACAGCCCTAATTAAATGCAACACAAAAGCCAAAAGAAAAACAAGGCTTACAACAATGAAATAATTTTTCTTTCCCATCTTGCCTCTTTTGTTTTTTATATAAAATTAATAGTTATATTTAAATCTTTCTGGCAAATTGATAATTCCCAAAATATGACGACAAGATAAATACAGAATTTGTTTAAGTAATCTGTTATTTCATTTTTTAGGACACGCACTTATACAGCAGGCACAAACTCCCCATTCTTCAATTCATAAACATCATAATTCCCGGCAACATCTCCATTCTCATCAAAATCTATAAAACCAGAAGCTCCATCAAACTGTAAATTGTACAAAGCATCTTTTATTTCTGTTCCTGTCTTTGCTCCATTTTTAAGAACATTAGCTATTGCAGTAAAAGCATCATAAGCTTGCGCAGCAAAAGGCAAGGGTTCTTCTCCATAAAATTCTCTATATTTCGCAGCGAACTCTGTTGTTCCCAAACTTAAAGAAGTCACAATCAATCCTTCTCCAGCAGATGTCTGCGCAACTTCAGGACCTTTCAATCCTTCAGAGCCGAATAAAGCAGCCTTTATTCCAAGTTCTTTAATCTGCTTCAACGTAGCAACTGCAGAATCAGGCGAATTACTTATAATATAAATTGCTTCTGGTTCCAATGATTTAATTTTCGTCAATTGCGTTCTCAAATCGTTCGTTCCCCTTTCAAATGCTTCGCTTGTAACTTCTCCTCCAAGATTCTGGAAAGTTTCTCGCAAAAAACTTTCCAAACCTATCCCATAATCTTCATTAGAATAAAGAATAGCCAGCTTTTTATAGCCGCGATTATAAATCAGCTTTCCTGCAAAATCTCCCTGCAGTGCGTCGCTCGGAGCTGTTCTAAATATGTAATCTCCTGCTTCTGTTATTTTAGGGCTTGTTGAGCTGGACGAAATCATAACAACCTTGCTTGCTTCTGCAATTGGCGCAGCAGCCAATGTTGCTCCAGAGCAAACTTCTCCGACAATTGCTATAACGCCATCAACATTAATTAATTTCTGCGCAGCAGATGCAGCGCTTTTTCCCTCGCATCCAGAATCTTCATAAATAACTTTAACATTTTCTAATTTAGAATCTTCCAAAGCCAAGTCAACACCCTTCTTTATACTCTGCCCATAGCTGGCAGCGTCTCCCGTCAATGGCGCCATGAAACCAATCTTAGCAAATCTGTCAGTTGAAACTTCAGAAACAACCTGTCCTGTGATGCCGGCATACCCATAAATCAAAATCAAGATGCCAACAGCTATCAATCCCAGAACAACAAAAATCTTATTGGCCTCTTCCATGTTTTTTGAACACAATACAAATATTTAAAACTTTTCGTTGTTCATTTACTACTGAAAACTATGAAAAATCTCTATAGCAAGTGATTTAATTTCTTTCTTGTTGTGCAAAATGAATTTCCTTTTTAATAGAAATCAGATAAACCCAAATCAGATAAACTCAACATTAAGCTTTCGGTATTTACGAGATTATTTTTTTCGCTATATAACAGAAAATTATATAACTCTTTATTTCCCATTTTTCCAATGAAACCATGCATTTAATAAAAATCCTCAAAACAAAATTTGTAACGCACGATACAGAATCATTTATTTGTTCAAAACCTAAAAACTTTAAGTTCACTCCAGGACAAGCCACTGATTTGGCAATTAATCTGCCAGACTGCAAAGATGAAAAACGCCCGTTTACATTTGCTTCCTTAAATGAAGACGAGCATTTAGAATTTATTATCAAAACATATCCAGAACGAAATGGCGTAACAAAAAAACTTCTTGAGCTAAAACCAGGAAATGAATTCATTATAGACGAGCCATTCGGTGCAATTCATTACAAAGGCAAGGGAGTTTTTATCGCAGGAGGCGCAGGCATCACACCTTTCATAGCAATTCTAAGGCAGTTAAAAAAAGACAATCAACTAAAAAATAACACTTTAATTTTCTCAAACAAAACAGAAAAAGATATTATTCTTAAAGAAGAATTTGATTCAATGGCTAAACAAGAATTAAAAGTTATTTACACATTAACTAGAGAAAAAAATCCCCAATATGAAAATGGAAGAATTAATGAATTTTTCCTGAAAAAATACATTAAAAATTTCAAGCAAAATTTCTACATTTGCGGCCCGATAACAATGGTCGGTGAATTGCAACATATTCTGCAAAAACTCAGCGCGCATTCAGATGCAATTGTTTTGGAGACTTGACTTTTTGTTAAATATTAACAAGTGAGATAGCACCGATAAAAATATCTCTGAACTCAATCACTTTTCCTTCTTTTTCAGGAGAACTAGATTTATATGCCACATAATACAATTATATCAGTATCTAAACAGATGGAATCTTCCATCTTGTCCAACCTCTTTTTAGATCTTTCTTTATTTTTTTCCATTCTCCATCGCTCATCTTCCAGCCAAATCACTTAATTTTTTCTTTTTCTCCCTTTCCTACGAATCTCCCCAATTAACTATTTCGTACCAGTTTTAGCTAAACTCGGGCTCGCTGTTGCTGTAGCTTTTGGGCTCGCTGTTGCTGTTGCAGTTGGCGAAGGCGAAGCATACGAAGGATTAACACTCGCACTCGGTGTACTAGTAGATGTAGGAGTTGGACTTGGCTCATCTTCAACTATTGGAAGAACTTCCCTTTGTCCCAACACAGCGTCAATAACTCCCTGCCCACCAAGGGCTTGAATAAGCGCCGTTCTTTCTATAGGGCCATATGTATTGCCCCGATTGTCGTTCATGTAATCTCTTTCACCTCTAAACCATGCTGCTGCATTTGCATTAGACCCCATTACTACTCCTAAGACACTTCTCGCCACACTTAAATCTACAGGAGTTGGTGCCGGCGACAATCTCACCTTCGGGCTGATAACAAGATACAGCGCAATAAATAAGACAATCAAAATAATAACAATAAGTATAACTCTTATATTGATTTTTTCAACATCAACTCTCTTTTTCATAAATAATATAATTTATTTATCTTTAAATATCTTTCGCAAACTTCCGCAGAAAAACCAAAAACCCCTTGCTTTTCAAATAATTAATTATTGGACTAAAGTATGGATAATTGCGTAACTTATAGCGTATATCGTCGCAGTTTTCCAGATAGAGAACTGCAAAATAAATAAGACATAAGCCATGCAGTTCTCTATATTTTGGTCTCTCGCTATATTAACATTTTAAGTTTTAAGCCAAAAATAAAATTAGTGCATGTAGTTTCTCCTAATCACTTTAATCGTCCACTCTATCCAAAATTTCAATAAATTATCATCTTTACATATCATCATCTCCCACTTTCCACAACCTTCTTCAATTCACTTAAATCCGAAATCAGAAAATCCGGCTCAGCATTAATCAACTCTTCCCGCGAACTCCACGATGCCTTCTGCGATATCGCGACGCTGACGCATCCGATCTTCCTAGCAAGAATAACATCAATCGGCCTGTCGCCAACATAAATAACTTCCAATCTCTTCAACTTCTCTTTTTTAATAATCTCTCTTAATTTCTCCTCTTTGTTTCTAAAACTATCAGCTCCATAAATCTCATCAAAAAACTCAATTTTCAAATTCCGCAATATATCCTTAATAAAAGGAGAAAGATTATTTGACAAAATTATTTTTTTCTGTTTTATCAATTTTAATTTCATTACATTTTTAATTGCTCCTACATGATGAATGTTCTTTTCTTTTCTCTCAACAAAATCCAAAACAATTTTCTCTAAGTGTCTATTATCTCTGACAATATACTCCAGCATTTCTCTCATCGGCTTGTCTCCAAGCATTTTAAGAAATTTTTTGTTAATTCTATATCCGTATTTAGAAACACTTTCCTTAACAGCGTTCTCAACAACTTTCCAAGTATCAACAACCGTCCCATCAAAATCAAAAACAATCAGTTTTATCATCACTCAAAGAAATAAAAACAGAATTTAAAGCTAACGATTCTTTTAGTATCTCCAAACAAAAAGAGAATTTATATAGTAATAACTGCCTATTAGTTATTATAGGAGTTTGGTTGAGCGCAAGGAATTCATCTTCCTGAGTGCACGATTTTTTCCTCATTAAGACTTGCACTCTTCCAAATTTTTTCAACAGGTTGTTTCTTACAAATTAACAACTCATCCTATAATCATTAATTTCCTCTCCAGCATAATATTTTTATTTTTTATTTTCATCGTCGGTAATTACTAAATATACTTTTTTCCCAAGATATTCTTTTGGGCATGACACTTTAGCACTATTGCCCACTGGAACCACATTCCTTACAATAAAACCTTTAATATTATCAGGAATCAATCTACTTTTTGAGTTAATTTCTACCTTTCTTATGGATATACTAAGTATATCCTAAATATATAAACTTTTTGGTGCCACTTTCAGATTAGTCAAGTCGTTCGGAGATACTATCTTTGATTTTTGAGTCATTACGAACTAACAAAAACATTTTAAAGACAATTTCATTATAATATCCATGAAAAAAATAATAAAGAAGGTCAAACTGAGTAAATTATTTTTTTTAATTATTATTGTATTATCTACAACAATAGTGAATGCTCAAGAAGCACCTTTATGCAATTATCTCCCAGCAGATGCAAATGGAGATGGAATAGTTGATTTAACAGACGCTATAGCGATATTAGATTGGCTCTTTCAGGGAGGACTAATACCCTGTTTGGAAAATTCAGATATAAATGACGATGGTAGAATAGACTTGACAGATTCTGTTAGAATTCTAAACTGGCTTTTCCAAGGAGGTGAAGACCCTATTAATCTGAATGAACCTGTTGAGCTTTCATTTGGTGTAGTAATGAAAGAAGAAGATTTAACCGAGCCAGAGATTTTTGGCGAAATTCCAACTTTTACAATTGAAACAATGCCTAATTACCTGCCCGTAATAGATACATCTGAAGATACTATCTTGAATATACACCAATGCTCTGCCTTTAAAAAAGAAGTAGTAGCAGGAGCAGATATTGAAGAATTGTTTTTCCAAACAGAATGGTTAGATAACCCAAATTTTGTTGGTAATGATATAAAAACTCAAACACTAAATATTCCGATTAGCTTAGATGATTTTCAAAGAGGGACAAGTTATAAAGTAAGAGTAATATGCAGAGACAATCAAGGATATGAAAACGAAATAACAGCAATTCTAAATATTGGACAAGGAGACGAAGAAGATGGAGCAGATGAAGAAGGACCTCTTTGCCCGGCAGATTCTGCGATTTGCTGTCAAAGACAATTTGCGAATGGAGATGTTGAAAATTATTGTTTTCCTGTTGATCCTTTGGATCCTGATAGTGACCAAGTTGCAGAGTTGTTCTGCGAACCTCCTGAATTTCAAGTTCCCAATGATTTCTGTGAGCCTCAAACGCCTCCAGAACGCCAAGAACCTCTTGCTTCTAAGAATCAGAAAAGAGAAGTTCAGTTTCTCGGGGATGCTTCTCCAGAACCTGAACCAACTCCAGAACCAAACTGCGAAGTTGAAGAAATGACTATTTTAAAAACTGGAGATTCAATACCCGGTGGATTTACACCTCCCCAATCCTATACAAGAAAAACTCATGGTGAACAACTTGGCCATACAGAGGGATGGATGGCTGTACCAAAGTTTTATTATAGATTTGGATTTGAGTTTGTTGTTTTGGCTTTTCTAAAAGAGGGAAGCGTACATACAGAATGTGCTGAGCATCAATTTGTTCAAACAACACAGACTGTAATTAAAGATTCTATACCTAAAAAAACAACATATTATATTCTCGGATACATGTTTGAAAAAGAAGATTTACTAAAAAAGACTAAATTACTTGATTTAGAGGCAGCTGGAAAACTTGGTACACATGAAATTATAGAGAAAAAGAGAAATAAGAATTATGAAGTTAGTGGAGAAATACCACCTGAACTGCGGCATCTTTTTCCGGATGATTTTTCTGGATGTGAAATAGGAAAAAATTTGTATTGTGATGACAAATATGACGAAGAGTATGGGTCACCGGGGAAAATAAGAGAAGAGTGGACTGTTTTTGCAAAGAAATACGATAATGTAGAAGGTAAACCCAGAATCATTTGGTTTGATGCACCGGGAAGTATAGTGGGTAGTTTACATATAAGAGATGGCAGGTCAACTATAGAAAATCCACCATGGTCAAAAAATACAGGGGGGATTTACGAAGAAATTTTTAAGGCAATTGAAAAGAAATTTATTATGATTTTAGAAGGAACAAATGAAGAAAGGTGGGTTTGTTTGTTAGGAGACGCGAGATCTATTCATTTTAGGAATGATGTAGCCGGAGCAACAAACACAAAGAAAGCACAGCTTGTTGAAGAACCAAGTTGTAAGTGCTTCAAGCAGAAATGGGATAAAGATGGAAATGAATGGAAAGATCTTCCTGGGGAAGAGAATGAAAACAACTGCGGGCCAATAAGTTAAACTAAGGATTCTGAAGCCAGCGAAAGATTTAAAAATTCAGTAGAAGAGCTATTCTTTCATGAAATACAAATCTTTATTAATAGCATCGGTTTTGCTTGCAAGTTGTAGAGAATCTGAAGTTCCGAAAAAAATCCATGATAAAAAAGTGCATGGCTATCAACAATCACTAGACAAACCTCCAGAATTATCAATAGCTTACCCTCAGTCACTAGACGATCTGGCAAAACCAACAACCCTAGAAATACAAGAATATACGCTAAAACTCCCAAGCATTCTTCCTGTTCTTGAAACAAGTGGGGACGGAATTTATGACATAATTCAAGTTAGAGCTTCAAGAAAACTTCTTGGAGCTAATGCTCAAGAAGAATTTTTTAGAACAGAATGGGAAAAAAGTCCAAATTTTCAAGGGAACAATATCGCAACAGAACCACTAGAAATCAAATTAAGTCAACCTCATTTCAAACCAGGAAATAGCTATGAAATAATACTTTATAGCGTGGATAGGAAAGAAAGAAAAGGCGAAATAAGAGTGATTGTTCATGCAAAATAGCTAACGCCAACCACTACAAGCCCAGTCTTTAAATTCCCGCAAAGCTCCCTATTCTCTCAAAGAATTTCATCCTTCCTTCTGCCTGTTCAAAAACTTGCTGACAAAATCATCGTATTGTTCCCTGTCCGTGATTTCTTTAACGCTCCAAAATCCATTCTTTTTATCAGCTTTTAATTTTCCAAGTGTTTTCTTGCGCAATTGTTCAGATATCAAAACTTCAGAATCTGAAATTTCAGAAATTCTCTTCGCTATCGCTACTGTATTTCCTAAAGACACGAATTTAATTTTCCCTTCCTTTTCTTCAACAGCCATGTCGCCTGAATGAACGCCGACGCCGTAATTAATTTTAGTTTCAGATGTTTTGTTATGCCTGTTTAGAATTTCTTCTATATCTCTCGCGATTTTAATAGACTTTATATCATAATCTCCCTTTATTAGCATCTGCGAAAATATAATAATTCTATACTCTCCATCAACATAAATTTTCGCTCCAGCTGATTTTGCTCCCAGCAATGCATCATCAATTCTTTGAAAAGCAGTTGTTCTCTTGCTTATAGGCAGATTCTTAATCTCTTCAAAGTTCTTTATCTTTAATGATATCAATGCAGCTTCCTGTTTCCTGCCACTGTCAATTGTCTGTTCCCATGGCTTTTCTACCGGCAGAAGCGGCTTGTAGCTCTTCGCAACAGCACTCGTGTTTATAGCCCCAACTAGCTTAGGAATTTTTGCAGACGGCCCCTTCTTCAGCTTTTTAAGAATAACAAATAAGATAACTACAAGAATTACAACTATAAAGAGAAGGATTAGCATCCATATATTCTCTGCAAAAAATCCGCCGATTTCATCAATTGAAATAGCCCTTCCAGTTAAAAATGAAACTCCGAGGTCCTGCACTTCGCTCCCGTCCGTAATTTTTATTTTGTATTCTCCATCAGGAGCAGATAGTCTAAATCTTCTGCTCTCTCCAACTTCAAGTCTTAATTGTTTTATTTCAGAAACTTCCCCTATTGATATTTCAACAAATTTATCAAACAAAACATTTCCTGTATTTTTTATTATCAAAGTCCCATTTTCAACAAAAGAAGAAATCATCTCAAGCTCTTCAACAAGAAGCGTCCTTTCAGTTTCTATTTCTCCTATTTTTCCTCTGATTTTCCAATACCCTGGAGTATAATTTGTTTCTATAAAAATAGAATAACTTTCGCTAGCTTTTAAAATCTTGTCCATAAATACTCTGCTGTCTGGCTTTTCAATTTTTATTTCTAATTCGCCTTCAGCTTCATTATCTGCCTGATCATAGACAACTGGCCTGAAAACAAATTCATTGCCGGGCACAATAGAGCTTCCGTTAAAATGTATCTCCAAACTTCTGATTATCTGTCTTATATTCAATATGCTAAACACTTCTCCTTCATTTAATATATTGCCATATCTGTCCTGATCATATACTCTTACTTTTACATTATAGCTTCCAGGAGGAGTATTGTCAGGCACTATAAAATTAATTGAAAAAACACCGTCAACAACTTCAGATACAACAGAGCCAAGGATAAAAGGCTCTCTTTGCACTCCTTCTTCTTCAATTTCTAATTCAATGGATTCTTCATCAGCACTTTCGTCAATCTCCCCACTCTCTTCAGATTTTTCGGTTTCTTCTAATTCACTCTCATTTTTCACACTGCTATTTTCATCATCACTTATTTCAGCATCTATCTCTTCCCAATTATTTATTTCATAGTTATAGCTCATTAATTCAGGAGGCACTTCCTCGCCGGGATGATATCGCTTCCATAATTCCAAAGCGTCTTCAGTAGTTTCCTTATTCTCTTCAGTATTTTCTGTCCCGCTTTCTGTTTCTCCTCCAGTTGATTGCTCCGTATTCTCCTGCCTCTTAGGCGAATCAAAATTCAGCAATTCAAGCTCTTCAAAAATTATCTCAACAAATCCATTTAATGCATTTCCATTTTTTTTGACAACACTGCCGGTTATGTTAACAGAATTACCCGGCTCATAAAAAGCGTCATCTATTTCAAAATTAATTTTAACATCTTTAACAATCTGAAATACAGCGCTCCTCACCTCTTCTGCGCCATATCTTGCTTTAATAAAACAGCTCCCGCTGATGTTTCCTATAATCTCTCTGTCAAGAATTATATCAAAAAAAACTGTCTTTGACTCTCCGGAATTTAAAGACTGTACGCTCTTGTGCACTTCTATTTCTTCACCGTTGCAAACAAGAAAGCCTCCCAAGAAGCCGAATGTTTCAAAATTAGCTCCTAAAGAAACTTCAACATTAATAAAATCCGCAAGATTATACAGGCCATTAATCTCTCCTATGCTAGTCTCTGCATATACAGCAGGCACTAGCATCAATAAAAAAAGCCCGCAAATTATTCCTCTTTTCATCCTAGTTAGAATAATTTTGTATATATAAATTTTCTTGCGTTAAGGATTTTAGCGAAATCGCAGTTTCTTGAAAATTGTCACAATCCTAGATTCTCAATAACATTCTCAATGACAATATCTAAAACATCAATTAAATTCATTTTTCTGCTCTCTTCAACTCCTTTTTTCGTATGTAAATGATAAGGAAAACCTTTGATTTCTTTATGATGCGGAGCTGTATCCTATCTGCAGATTAGATTTCTATTTTTATCCATGTATTGAAATCTATATACTGCTTCTTTTTCACTTTCTAATTCAATAAATTCCAAAGAGAATTATCACTAAAAACTAAATTACCTTTTATAAAACCCATATCATCAGAAACAACACCAAAATTAATAGATTGCTCTAAAATTATCCAGCTAATTTTTTCTAACTTATCTTTAACTTGAGAAAAATATTCATAAATCATAAAATTATCTTTCCTGAAGCTTATTCTTTATATTTGAATAAGATTTATATGCAAACATCCATTCAAACCATATTTTGTCATCGCCAAGCTCTCCTTTATTAAACTTATCAGCAAATTCTTCGCTAGACATATCATATTCTTTTTCAAACTCTTTCAATTTAGCTTTCCATTTATTTAAACCTATACTCAATACATTTGCTTCCATGCTTAAGCTAGACCTTATCAAAGATTTAGACTCTTCATTTAATTCTGTTGTCATATGTAAAAGAAAATATTTATCTATTTAATACTTTAGTCGTATAGAGTAAAAACCCAACAATTTATAAAATCCTTTCTCTTTCTTCATTCATGGAAACCTCA
>CAYJQP010000017.1:0-8119 GCA_964372385.1 Candidatus Woesearchaeota archaeon
AGTATTTTTTGAGTCCAAGGCATAAGTAATCCCACTCATCCCAATAATATTTATATACTCTTTTTGATGAGTATGTTAGACATCCGCTACTTCGTCTGCAATTACTTCTAGGCTTCTAGATTCTATTTTTTATCACCGAAAGAAATATCTAAATGAGGTGAAGTTAGCAAAACCCTTGCGTGTTTTTCTTTCATGTAAAACTGAAAATAATTACCTATTTAACTCTTTCTATTCTGTAACTATTTTAAAGTAACTAATAAATATGGCCCCGACGGGATTTGAACCCGCGACACCTGGCTTAAAAGGCCAGTGCTCTAAACCAGACTGAGCTACGGAGCCATAAAATCTGAAGAGAAAATTGTTATATAAATCTTCCTAACATTGCAAATGAAAAGGCGACTGATATTTTTTATAGTCTCTATCTGCGACGATGAAATATTAGGACCAATTAACAGTAAGGTTCTATTTCATTACGAATAATTTTGTTGATTATGTTTCTTGTTTTTCAGAATTGTCAGTTAGAGATTTCTGGACAAAATGAATCTTAATCATAAGAAATCTCTATATCTATTATGTTAGCAAACCCTAACCCTCTGAATTAAAATAATAAAATATTTTATAAGGTCCTTTCTTATGACGGCTGACAATTAATATCAAGGGGTCTTCTAAAGTTCTTATGCTTCCGTCTATAATCTTACTAAGTATCCCCTTATATTCTGAATTAAATCTTTCTCTTTCAAAATCTTCCTCGCATCTTCTGTTAAATCCGAGCAAGTGATAGTTTTCTTCTATGACATCTTGAATTCTTCCTATCCTATCCGCGTCAACATCCACATTATTGCTAACCGCTCTTGTTGAGAGAACACCATCGTCAGAAGTATAAGCCAAGAAATTATTTTCTCTCAATTTGTCAAATAAATTATAAATGACATTTCTAATATCATTAATCCTCCTAACTTCATGCCCATCATCTTCTCTCATATGTTCGGGCAGATATTTTTTTATGCTCTCATGCATAAATTCAGCAAAATCATCAAGAGATTCTTCATTCATATAATTTTAAATTATCTAATAGTTTTAATTCTTTTTATTAATTCTTCTTTTGATATAACTCCAATAGTTCTGTCAACCTGCTCACCATCTTTAAAAAAAATCAGTGTCGGTATGCTCATAACTTGAAATCTTTGCGCTAGCTCTGTTTCATCATCAACATCAATTCTGCCAAATTTCATTTCTTTCATCTCTCTCGCAGCCCCATCTACAATTGGACTTATGACTCTACAAGGTCCGCACCAATCTGCATGAAAGTCAATAACACCTTTCCCTTTAGAAATAAATTCATC
The DNA here is from genome assembly GCA_964372385.1 of Candidatus Woesearchaeota archaeon. Classification (GTDB taxonomy): domain Archaea; phylum Nanobdellota; class Nanobdellia; order Pacearchaeales; family GW2011-AR1; genus JAUSIK01. The sequence continues at coordinate 1,344 of CAYJQP010000017.1, forward strand.
AAAATTTTTGGAGCTTAAATTTTTAACAGTCATTATTAAAAATAAAAAAGTATGCTTATAAATCTTATGGCGGAAAATAGATGTCGGATTAGAGACATTTTGCACTATTTTATATGTATAATTAAAATATAGCAGTTGAAAGAAAAGATAACAACTTTCATTATTAACGGTAAATATCCAAGAATAAGTATTAATTGACGACAAAATTATAATTTTTCAACAGTTTATTTTGTATACACTAAGTGTGCCAGTACATAGAAAAACAGAAATAATTAATACCTCTCTTTCCATTAAATAAATCAGGCAAAATGGATAAAAAACAACTTATAGAAAAACTTAAAGCAGATTGTTTCCCAGATAAAATAATAAAAGCATTTGAAAAAGTAAAAAGAGAAAATTTCATTCCAGAAGCTCTCAAATCCTTCGCTTACGAAGACACTGCCTTGCCTTTAGAAAAAGGCTCAACGATTTCACAGCCATATACAATCGCCTTCATGCTTTCTCTTTTGAAATTAAGCGAGAACAAAAATCAAAAAATTCTTGAAATTGGCTCCGGCTCAGGCTATGTCTTGGCTTTAATTTCTGAAATAACAAAAGGAGCAGAGATTTACGGCGTTGAAATAATTCCCTCACTTGCACAAACGTCAAAAAAAATTTTATCAAATCACAAAAACATAAAGATAATAAACAAAAATGGAATAAACGGCTTGCCTAAAAAAGCGCCCTTCAACAAAATTTTAGTCAGCGCAGCAGCAAATAAAATTCCTTCCAATCTAACAAAACAATTAAAAGACAACGGCATTTTAGTGATTCCAATAAGCAACTCAATTTTTCAAATAAAAAAGCAAAAAAATAAGCTCATAAAAAAAGAATTTCCAGGTTTTGTTTTTGTTCCCTTTGTAGGAGATAAATAAAAAAAGCTCGTCGTTAATTACACTAAACCCTAAATAATGCCTCTAATAAGTTGTAGTCTACAAATCTCTTTATCCTCGTTAAATAATTTATCATTATTATCAAAATTTTATTATCCGTCGATTACAAAACTATAGCCCACAATATATTTGGTAAGTTTTACGAAGCAGCGTAGTTAATTAATCATATTCTAGCCATATTAATAAGTCTTTCTGCGACAAACAATTTACTCCCCGCATCCATTTCTCGTCGTCTGATTGCAGCTCGTGCAGACTATTGCGCAATTTCCTATTCTTTTCGCAGGCCCTCCGCAAATCGGACAGGTCAGTCCTTCATTTCCAAAATCAGCCAATTCAGCCTGCTCATCATTAGCATCTAATTCTTTAATCTCTATATTAACTGTGCCAGAGCTTTCTGCAAAATTATTCAGCATGAATTGCGCGACATAATCAACAATTGAAGCAGCAGTTCTTATCGGCTTTATCTTTTCATCTATCACTCCGCCTTCAACATTCTTCACAAAACCAGATGGCTCAAATTTCTGATGCCTGAACTTTCCAAATAATTCGCTTACAGGCACGCCGTATTGCAGATTCAAGGAAACAGACCTCGCCCATGCGTCCATTAATCCTCTAATTGTTGAGCCTTCTTTCGCCATTGTTACAAAAATTTCTCCAGGCCCGCCGTCGTCATACATCCCTATAGTTAAATAGCCCTTATGTCCGGCTATGTCTAATCTATGCGTTATTGATTTCCTCGTCTGCGGAAGTTCTCTCTGCTTTCTTACCTCTTCTTCTTTTTTCTTTTTTACAACTTCGCCTTCTGTTTTTTGCGTATTCAACGGCTGGCTTTTCTTGCTGTTCTCTCTATAAATCGCAACTGCCTTCAAGCCGCGCTCCCAAGCGTAAATATAAGCTCCCATTATGTCTTCTACTTTAGAATCTTCAGGCATGTTAATTGTCTTGCTTATTGCGCCCGAAATATACGGCTGTGCAACTGCCATCATGTCAATGTGCGCCTTCCAAGCTATCGCCCTTTTTCCTTTAGCAGGCCTGAATGCGCAGTCAAAAACAGCCAGATGTTCTTCTCTCAAATGAGGTGCTCTTTCTATTGTATCATTTTTGTCAATATGCTCAACAATTTCTCTAATTTGCGTTTCGCTGTATCCTAAACGAAGCAAAGCCAAAGGAACAGTTTTATTAACTATTTTTAACATACCGCCGCCGCTTAGCACTTTGTATTTAACAAGAGAAATGTCCGGCTCAATTCCTGTTGTGTCACAGTCCATCATGAAAGCAATTGTATTATGGCTTATAAAACCATTCGCAATATAAGTAACATTCTCAGGAACAGATAAATCATAAGTTTGTTGTATTCCTCCATCTGTGTTGCTCTCTGCCCTGTCGTAGAAGAATTGAAGAGCCCATAATAATTGAGGATTTTTAGTATCTTGATATAATTGCATCACTTTTTCTCTAGGGATAGCTTGTTTTCTTCTAAGAGATAACATTACAGCATTTCCATAACTACTACCGATAGGAGCGCTTTCTTCTATTGTTTCTTCAGGAAGATAAATATAATCATTCTTTCCAGTTTGAAAGCTTCTAGCCAAATTTATTTGGTCTATTTTTCTTTTTCCAATAAATCCAATCTTGTCTAAGAATTCCTTATTGTATGAAATATTCTTCATTCTTAATACATACAATTCAGATTTACCCCATCCGGATTTATCTATTTTAGTTCTAGTAGGATATCCTAAACTTAGCAGTAAAATTCTAACTTCTTGAGCAAATTCCTTGTTTGCAGTTGCAAGAGCAGGACATCCTCCAATAATAGTTCCATCTGCCTCAAGTAAACCTCTTAAAAATGATGCATATATCTTTCTATTATTTGTATGCAGAATTGCATCAGGAATATAAGGTATATATCCCTTTCCTTTATGCTCTGGAGAAGGTTTTAATTTAGAAAATCCACATCCATCCCACCAAATAGCTAATGGAACAGAATTTATAGATACCTCTTTATAGCCCTCTCTTTGAGAAATATTGCTCTCCAAATTAAATGAGCTCTTTATTAAACTCCTTAAACGTTCAATGACATCTTCATCCTTATTGTCAACACAAAATCTCAGCCCTTTAGTATGCAAACTGCCGTCCCCCATGAAATAACCAATCAATTCTGCCAGCTCGCCATTCATTTTTTCAGGAGTTTTTAATTCAAAATCACAATTCCAATGCAATTCTGGTTGAGGAGGGAGTAAGACATCTTTTTCATCACCAAAAATAGTATTCATAGACAAGGGCAAAATATCGCCTTCTTTAACTTCATCAAATCTTTTCCATATCCAAACATTCGTTTCATTATCCAGTACCTTAATCCTGTGTTTTTCAGTTCCTTGTATCTCATATCCAGAAGCAGTTCTTATCTTTCTCGTTTGCGCTTCTCCATTTACATAAAATTTAGTAGCTTCCTTAGGCCCTTCATCAGTCATTACTTTAAAAGAAACGTCCTGCCATTTATTCCCTTTTTTATTTCCTAAGCTAGTTAATCTTACCAATCCCTTATTAGTTGAAATTAAAGAGTTCCCTGTCAAACAGCCAGTCGGCGCCAAAACAGTTGCCTGCGCATTTCTAAATCCATGTTTCTCTCCAAGTTCAAGAGCTTCTGTCCAGCAGTCCCATGCAACATTCACCAAGTCTCTTAAATCAGCAGGCATTACTTCAACATTAATTTCTTTGACATGCTCTCTGTGCATTCTAATAACTTCAAGCATAGGTTCTCTGTTTTCTGCAAATCCCGGAAATGGCCCGACTAAAGCAGCTAATTCTGCTGATGTTTTATAAGCCTCTCCGCACATTATAGCAGTAATAGTTGCAGCCACAGCTCTTCCAGATTCAGAATCATAAGGCAATCCAAGCGACATCAGCAAAGCTCCAAGATTTGCATAGCCAAGCCCAAGTGTTCTGAAAATATGCGACCTCTCTGTTATTTTTGCCGTCGGATAACTCGCCCCGTCAACAATAATATCCATCGCTGTGATGAAGTATCTCACAACTTTCTTGAATTTTTCAACATCAAAACCCCCATCTTCTGTCCTGAACTTCATTAAATTTATTGAAGCAAGATTACATGCAGTGTCGTCAAGAAAAGAATATTCTGAACAATTATGTACTGTTATACCATTAGCGACAAATGTATGGGTTAACTGCTCTGTCAAATCATAAACATCTTCCTCTCCAATATATTCCAGAGACTTAACAGCATCAAATGGTTTATCATTATAAACTCCAATTTGTTGATTCAATATCCTAAGCTTTTCTGCTTTCTTAGATTCAGGCATAAATCCAATTAGTTTCTCAAATTTAATTCTGCCAGATCTGGAGATTCTTAAAGAATTCATTTCTTTCACTTTATGCTCTTTCAATCCTCCCTTTCCATCAGGTAGAAAACTTGTCAATTTCCCAGCTCTTCTATTTTTATACAATTTACTTTTAATTCCAAATCCCAATAAAATTAGTTGTACATCTTTCAAGAGCTGTAAGCTTGTAGAGTCCAATGCAGCATATTGCGATTTTTCCCCATAATTTGCAACTGTTCCATCTGTTGTAAACAAACCTTGAAGAATATATTTTTTCTCACCTAATGGCAGATTAAATATTGCATTGGAGATGCACTTCTCATAACTTAATAATGATAAATCAACAAACTCTTTAAATTTATTAATAACAGCTGTATTAGTTATATTATATTTAACAGATGTTGGAGCCATGCATACTTGAGCTGTGTGATTTTTATGAGTTATTCTAGTGTAATTAGTTGCAACATATTCTGCAAATTTTTCCAGAATAGGTATCTCATCTTCCTTGCCCATAGTAAGTTGAATCTCTCTTATATCTCCTTTTCCACCATGTCCATCACCTAAATAAACACCAAGCATCTGATAGAAAGTCTTATCTTTTGGTTCTTCAATATCGGAAACTTGATAAGTAGGCAATAAAACATAATCATCTTTTGTTAATTCGTGAGACTCAACAAACCCCCTATTAACAGTAAACACTTTATGATCTGCTGTTAATTTAATTTCATAGCCACTCTTAGTAGTTAGCTTATATACCGGCTTTCTGCCAGTTTTAAAAGATCCTTTTATATTAGACTTTTGTATAATTCCTGTATTAGTCAGAATAACACTTTCTTTTCCTACCATTGAATCAATTCTTGTCCATCTTCCATCTTCCATCAAAACTAGCGTATCTCCAGTTACACACGGATTAGTTGAATTCTGCCTCCCGGAATTTTTGCACGGATGATATTTATTAATTATAGAATCATTTTGTATTCCAGGGTCGCCGCAAATCCAGGTTCCTTCTGCAATTTTGTATAAAATATCTCTTGCTTTATATTTCTCGCATTTTTCTCCTGTTGTAACATAGCTCGTCCACCACTCACCATTATTCTTTACAGCATTCATAAATTCGTCTGTAACCCTCACGCTCATATTGCAATTCTGAAAAGAAATAGTGCTGTACGCTTCTCCATTCATTCCGCCTTCATAACCCTGCTCAATCAGCGCCCACGCTTTTTTTTCTTCTTTCTGTTTCGCTTCTATAAAATCAATTACATCAGGATGGTCAACATTTAAGATTTCCATTTTAGCAGCCCTCCTTGTCTTGCCGCCTGATTTTATAATTCCAGCATAAGCGTCATATCCCTTCATAAACGAAACAGGCCCTGAAGCTCTTCCTCCGCCAGTTAATCTTTCCCTGCTTGACCTTAATGCAGATCTGTTTGTTCCTGTTCCACTTCCTGCCTTGAACAAATTTGCTTCTGCAACTTGCACTTCCATAATAGAATCCATATCGTCTTTAATGCTTAATATAAAACAAGCAGAGCACTGCGGACTGTCCATTGACTTGTCTGCCTTTACAACTACTTTTTTATCTAAATCCCAGATATAAGCAGAAACGCCTCCTGCAGTTGGATTATATTCGTTAATTCCCGCATTAAACCATACAGGAGAATTAAAAACACACAATTGATTTAAACAAATCGCAGCTATCTCATCTCTCAAGATATTGCTCTGCTCTAAATCAAAATACCCTTGCTTTAATGCTTGCCTTCCGATAAATTTTGAAACTCTTCCTATTAATTTTTCAACACTGTCTTCTCTCTCGCCCTTTGCCTGGTCGCCCCAGAAATATTTATTTGCAACTACTTTAATTGCCAACGAACTCCAAAAATCAGGCCTTTGGACATCTGGTTGTGTAAAGATTACTTTGCCTCTATCGTCTGTGACTTTAACTTCTTCCGCTATCCACTTTATCGGCTTTCCGTTAATGTCAAGCTGGAAAGGGTCTTTTCCTTCAAAACTGAAATAGCGGTCCATTAAAAGAGGTTTTACCGTCGTATTCAGCGCATTTTTTGTGCCAAGTTTTACTCTTCTAAATTCATGCCCGTTTCCATTAATGCCATTGCCATTCAATCCCTCTCCGTTTCCGTTGAATCCATTTCTATTCACCCCATCGCCATTGAAACCATTATTTTCATATATGTTCGCCATTTTTCCTCTTTTTTATGAACATGATATTTTATTTATAGTTTTGTTACAATTCCTGAATTGATATAATTATTATCATACTTACAATTATTCTTAGCATAATATTTATTAATCTCTTTATTACCATTATCTATTAATTGTCTTTTTTCCTTCATCATCTTTTCATCCTCTTTCTCATTTATTTCTTTTTCGCCCATCATGCTATTCTTCGCCTCTTTTCTTCATCATCCTTTTCGCCATTTATCTTCTCCTCTACTCTTTTCTTCATCATCCTTTTCGCCATTTATCTTCTCCTCTGCTCTTTTCTTCA
>CAYJQP010000017.1:8219-13911 GCA_964372385.1 Candidatus Woesearchaeota archaeon
CTCTTTTCTTCATCATCCTTTTCGCCATTTATCTTCTCCTCTGCTCTTTTCTTCATCTTTTTTATTTAGCTATCAAGCCCTTTATTTCTTTTTTGAAATCATCTAAATCTGTAAAATCTTTGTAAACAGACGCGAATCTTATATATGCTATTTTGTCAACTTTTTTCAATTCCTTAGAAACCAGTTCGCCTATGACGCTGCTCTTGACCTCTTTTCCATGCCTTCTTATTTTTTCCTCTATTTTCATAATCATCTTGTCTATTTTCTCATCACTCACAGGCCTTTTTTCACATGCCCTAAGCACACCCTTTTTTATTTTTTCTCTGTCAAAGTCCTCTCTTCCGCCGTCTTTCTTTACCACTCGCAGCATCAACTGCTCAACATGTTCTGTTGTGTTAAACCTTTGAGCACATTTTAGGCACTCTCTTCTCCGCCTTGTGATTCCTCCACTGTCTCGCTTGTCTATCACTTTGCTTTCTTGATTTATACAGTACGGACAGAGCATCTTTTTTCCTAGTTTTTACTCTCTTTAGACACAATATATTGTGTTCTTTATCTTTTTTATCACAATTTATTGTGTTTTTCATTCATTTTTATTTCAGCCAGTATTTAAAGATTTCCATGCTAAAATTTTTGTCGTCGATAAAATCAAAAAAAACAAAAGTCTTATTTTTTAAGTGATGAAAAGCATTTTTTGCAAAATTTCTTAAAGTTCATATTAATTTTCGCCGATTCGTATAACTTTTCTTAAAGTAACAATCATTCACTTAAATAAGTTGTAAATCATATTCCGGGCATTTTCTAATCTTTACAACACCTCTAATTCCACTCACTCTTTCTTCCAAATCCTCTGGCAAAGTAATGCCTATTTCATCCTTTCCATCTATCCTTTCTTCTCTTATAATTAATTCATGAATATTTTCCAGCCCTCTTTTCAAACTATCGGGAAGCCCATAACTCCCTTTTCTCGGCGTATAAGTAATAATATATCCTTTTATGTCCGGCATAAATAAGTGAGAATTTTTTGCTTTAAATAATTTTCTCCAATGCGAATATTTATAAAAAAATTCCACTTGCATAAATCATGCAAACAAAATTCAAAAGACATCAAAAAGTCCGCCTCTTATTAACACCAGATAAAGAATATTTAGAATACCACGACGAAAATTTAGAAAACCCGGAAGAAAAACCGCAGATAAAAAAAGGCATGACAGGAAAAATTAACATTATTCTTCCAAACGGGCAATATCATGTTGCAATACTTAACGACAATGGAGAAATAATCGCCTATGCTATGATGTCAGAAGATTTTTTAGAAGCGATTGATTGATTAAATATTTACGTTTAGGATATTTACAAAATTAGTTCCATCAGCAATCTTCTCTATAATTTCTACTTTTATTAATAGCTATATAAAAAACAATTAAGCAACTGACCCAATACCCATATCGGCTATAAGATTAACCGTTTGATTAGTTTGATTTCCAGGAATTGTAACATTTCCTGTGCTCTGATTTCCAGGTGATGTTTCATTTCCAGACATTGTTTCATTGCCGTTATCGCCCGCGCATCTTCCTAAATAATCTCCATGCGCCAAATGCACTCTGACAGCCGGCGCTCCGACGACAATCGTATGTTTCGCTGCTGGATTTCCCGGCGGAATATGGCATATTGTTACTTTATCTCCCGCCCCCACATCGTCTTCTCCTGTCTCATTTTCAATTTCCTGCTCGTTTTCATGCTTCTCTCTCGCTATAAAAGCCCACCATGGCTTTTTAACAAAAATAATTTCTCCTGTTTCAGTATCAACAACTGCCCTAACTTTCATTTTTTTCTTAAACAGTAAAAAAACACGAGCATCTTTTTCAGTTTTCAGCTCATAAACAGCCCTAATATCATTCCCTTCTCTAATCTCCTTTAATTCAATAGTGCAGTTTCTATCAAGGCATTTTGCTCTTAATTTTTTCAATGCGATTTCAGCTGCTCCGTCCGGCATAATTTTTACAATAGCAAATCTCCCGTTTGATAAATAAGCGCGCAGAATTTGCCCTGTGCTTCCATCTCCAATGTCATCTGCCGTTAAATTCAGCCCAGTTTTCGCGTTTATTTTTCCCGCGATTATTTCTTTTTTCTCTTCATCTATCTCTTTAATTTTAATAACTCTCTCTTCAATTTCAATCAAGCCGTCATTCTCTTTTATTCTCTTTCTAAATTCATTTATTTTCTTAACTCTTTCTCTGTCATTTTCAATTTTTGATTTTATTCTCTCCTCAATCTCACCATCTTTTATTTTAACTCTTCTTTCGTACTCTTCTTTATCTTCTCTCTCATCATTATTATCCTCTCTGTCTTCGTCATCCGGCGATAATCTCACTTCTTTTCCTCTTCCAGATTTTTCATATTTTGCATATACAAAACCAGCGCTTAGCATTCCAATCAAAATTAAGACAATAAAAATAAGAACAAAAACCCTCTTTCCAAATTTCATATCTCAATAAACAAAATAGAGTATTTAAGTATTATTGTTGATTCGCCGAAATAATCTTCTTATATCTTTTAGGCAGTTATCAAAGCATCTTTATTCATCTATAAACAACGTCACAAGAATATTTATAAGCTCCAAATCTCTATTAATTTAATGAAATATCTAATTTTTAGTTTGTTTGTATTTGTCCTATTTTCCTTGGCATTTGTAATAGCTCTTCCAGGCTTAACGCAAACTCTCGCAACAGTTAATCCTTCTGATAATCATGCAATTGTTTTAATACCGAGACATGCAATGGAAGTTGCTCCAGGAGTTTTCAGTTTAGGTTCAGCAGTTGACCCTCAAACAGGCAGAATTGTTGACGGCTACGCTATTGTAAAATACAAAGAAGGCAATCATCATCGCGCAGGCCACGGAGGAGCCGGTAGCGGGGAAACAAAATGTTTTTCATTATATGCAAAAGGCGCAAGATGGAAAACAACAGAATCATATGCAGTTGATACAACAAATAACGACAATATGACTTCTCAATTTGTATTAGACACTTTAGGAACAAGTCTGGAAACATGGGACTCACAAGTTGCTTTTGATATATTCGGCGCAAGAGACACTAATTTAATTGTTGACGGAGCAGACACATCAAGCCCTGACGGAAAAAATGAAGTGCTTTTTGCAGATATAAGCAGCTCAGGCGCAATTGCAGTCACAATTCTTTGGGGATTTTTCTCAGGTCCTCCTCAAGGAAGAGAATTAGTAGAATGGGATCAAGTATATGATGATTTTGACTTTAACTTCGGCAATGTAGGCCAGACAAGTGAAACATCTCTTGGTAATACAAGCGTAATGGACTTGCAGAATGTAGCAACGCATGAAGATGGGCATGCCTCAGGATTGTCGCATCCGGCAGACACTTGCACAGAAGAAACAATGTATAGATTTACAACAGAAGGTGAAACAAAAAGAAGAACATTAAATCCAGGAGACATTGCAGGCGTTAATTCTTTGTATTCATAAATCTATCATCTAAAAAAAATTAAGAGCTAAATTCTTTTCTTACATAATCTTCAACGGAAGTTGTATTAAAGTGATCAATCAAATAACAGTTCTCACCATTTAAAACACCAACAACTAAAGGATCTGTTTTAACTGTTTGAACATTCCATTCTTCCGGCATTGTTTCCGCGATTAGACACACCTCTTTGTCAAATATCTTGTTAGCAGTCTTTATTTTACTTTTTGTTTCAGGAGGAATAAGTCCATTAAAACCACTGCTCAGCTCAGTTTTCAAATAAGGATGATATTTTCTTTTTACATCTTTTGGTATTCTATTCCACACTCTATGATGTTCATCTTTGCCTTGATAAAAGTCAGTGCTCCTAAAAAGAGGTTTTCTCATAATATCTGGCAGTTCGCTCCCAAATTCCACCTTACCAAAGTGTAAAAAAGGAATATGAATCACACTCACAGTTAAAGAAAATCTATCAAACCCATTCAATTTATTGTTATAATAATAAACACTAAATTTAGGCACTTTAATTTCTTTGCCGCGATAATTAATTGCATTAGACATGGCAAGAAAAGAAGGATCCAATTGAGCATATTGCTCTCTTTCAACTTGCAGCAATTGTAAAGGCAATCTTTCATTTTCTAGCAATTCACTTCTTTCCAATCTACCTAGCAACCGCTGAAGCCCTCCCTTTCTTTCCTCACTTAATTCTTTAGGCCGAGAAACATATCTCTCTAAGTTTACATTTCCAAGCATAATAGTTTGACTTTCCATAATTAAATTATTCATAACTTCTATTTATATTTATCTTACTACTTTTTTATGATGACCAACAAATTCTTCTAAACACCACAAGAAATTAGCATAATCACTTCTTCATCCCCTTTCCCTTCAGCTTTTTCATCAGCTTTCTCTTCCTTCGCATTTTTCTTATTATGCTTCTCATTTTTACTCCTAATTTAGTTTGATGCCACTTCTTCTTGGGACACTTCCAATGAGCCGAAATCTTCAACTCCAATATCTGGATTGTCTCCAACATCAATGGCATCTATTTCTTCTTCAAGCTCACCGATTCCACTATCTCCGACTTTATCAAAACTTCTGAACACAAAAAATAATACAACTAACGCTGTAATCACTATCACAGCTATCATCAAAACTTTGTTATCTTTTTTATCTCCCCCCGATGATTTTTTCTTGCTCATTTTATCTTAACTTTTTATTTAATTCTTTTAGCATATCATTAGTTTCTTTTATAGTTTTCCATACAGTATCAAACTCTCCCTGTCCGTATTTCTTCCCAGCCACAGCAAGCCTGCTAATCGCGCCCAACTTATTCTTAATAATACTAAAATCTTCTTTATAGCCGCTTGCAATAGCCTCTTCTTCAATAGATTTCAAATATGCCTCCATTCGCGCGATTTCAAATCTCGCCCATAAATGCAGATGAATGTTTCTAGCGTCTTGCATAGATCGTTTTCTTTCCTCTTTGTTGTAAGCATCTTTTATTTTTTCTAGAGCAGGCAATAACTTGCTTTCTGCCTCGTTCACAACGCTCTTCATTTCATCTGTATTGTAACCACTTTCTTTCATCCTCTCAATAATTTTATTCCATTTGCTTATCCATGCACTCAAATAACTAGCTCTCGCTTCTGCAAAATTATTATCTGCCTCATTCACGCAATCAGAAAATTCAACTATTGCAGATTTGTGATTATCTATCAATGTTTTTTTCTCATCTTGGGTTAGGTTGCTTCTCCTAAATTGAATTTTTGCATTCTTTACAGCAGTGACTGCGTTTCTTAAATTATTTTTTAAAGTTGTTGTAAAGTAATTGCCAAACTCCTTTTGATTAGCCGCATCAGCAAATTCTTTTAATTTAGCCAAATCTTCATCCAATGTATCTTTATATAAAATCAAGCTGGAATTAACGCTTGAAAGCAGTTCCAATTGCCCTTGCGTTAGCTCAATTCTGCACATTATATGCTCTAGCCTTGCATTGAAATCGTTTCTCTTGCTTTCTTTTATCACCCTTTCTTCCGCCGAAATTAAATTTGCAAATAAAACTACTAGGACCAAAAAGAAGACCATACTAATCTTTAAGATTTTCATATACATTTTCATTCAATAAGTTATTTAAATCCACCGTTTTATGACGTTGTTAAATGAAAAGGTGATTGATATTTTTAAATAGCCAATAT
>CAYJQP010000018.1:0-13465 GCA_964372385.1 Candidatus Woesearchaeota archaeon
ATTTCTTGCGAAAGATATATAAATGAAATTTGATTAGAAAGAGAATGGTATACAGCATTCAGGATTTTTTGTATCAGTTGGAAGCGGTAGGGGTTTATGATTATCTTCTGCCTTTTCTCTTGGTTTTTGCTGTTGTTTATGGGATTCTTTCTTTTATGGGGATTTTTAGAACGAACAAAGGCATTAGCGTTATTGTTGCTTTTGTTATTGGGATGCTTGCTGTAAATACGAGGTGGGGATTTGATTTTGGGCAGTTTTATACGCAGATTTTTCCGAGATTAGGAATCGGAATTACTGTTATTTTAGCTGTAATGATTTTAGTCGGGATGTTTATCCCAGAAGGTGACCGGAGGTATTGGTCGTGGGGTTTGGCGGCACTGGGCGGATTGATTGCAATTATTATTTTGTATAAATCATTTGCGTATTTAGGATGGGATGTTCTTGATTATGGCGGAGGATATGCAGTTGGATGGATTGCAGGAGCTGTTTTGATTATAGGATTAATTATTGCTATTGCCGCTTCGGGACAAGAGCAAGGAAGTAACAGTCGGCAAGTTGCATACCTTGCTCCATTTTGGGGGAGAAACCGCCTAATAAGAGGTGAATAGTTAAAATGGCAGTTGACATTACATGGATTGGTTATTTCATGCCTTTGCTGGCTTTTTTAATTGTATTTGTTATTTTGTTTGCATTGCTGAATAAGACAAAGCTTTTGGGAGAGCATCTACTTGTTCAATTGTTTGTTTCGTTTTTAGTTGCGACGATTTTTGTTTCTGCCGGCGGAGTTAGGGATTATGTTTTGACGATAACGCCATGGTTTGCGGTTTTGGTTATAAGTTTGTTTTTCCTGCTTTTTATTATTGGGTTTGTTGGAAAGCCGTCGGAGTTCATGGAGAAAGGAATCGGGATTGCGGCTGTTTTGATATTAGTAATAATATTTTTGATTTCCGGGTTTTTTGTTTTTTCAGAAATTGTCAGCCCTTATCTGCCTGGTGGAGGAAGGGTAGAAGCGATTTATAGTTCAAGAGCTATTGGGGCTTTATTGCTGCTTGGGATTTCTGCTATAGTGAGTTTTGTGTTAGTGAGACAGGTGAAGAAGAAGGATTAGATAGGTTTTGGATTATTTAGGTGATTGAGATAAATTTGTCAGATATTATGCAATTTAGAATTATTCTTTATTGGCATTTTAAGTTTTATAAAATTAAAAAATAAAGGTGAATAGCAGAAATTCATACACTAACTTTTTATTTTTTATGTTTGTGATGCGCATGTTTAGCATGCGGATGCTTGTGTTCGTGTGAAGAAGCGCCGTGATGCGAATGCTCATGCTCGTGTTCATGATATTCATTTGAATGGAGTTGCGGAGAAGTTTTGTTGTGTGAGAGAGAAGTGAAAGATTTTTGCGTTTCAAAAAGCTCTTTTTTCAAGTCAGAAACATCTGCAGTATATTCTCCGACTTTTTGCAATATTGAAAGCTGAAGGCGGTCTATTATTTTTTCTATTCTTTGAAGTCTTTCATCTATTGAAGAAATTTTTGCTTCAAATGTTGTTTTTAAATCAAGGGTTTTTTCCAACTGTTTTTTTATTTGAGAGAGTTTTTCAGATACAACTTGCTCTGAAATTTCTGTTATTGTGTCCGGGCTTGTTGAAGGAGGGTAGGAATACTGCTGATAATTGTAGTCGTAGTTTTGAGGATATTGTTGAGGATATTGCTGGAGGATTTCTGAAGCATCGGATTGTTCAGGCAAGGGAGAAGGTGTTTCCGGCATCATTTGGGGCTGTCCAAGCATAGAGTGTTGCATTGAGTCATATTCTTCTGTCATTGGTTTTTGCATGGAAGAAAGAATTATTTCACCGGATGGAGTTTGCTGGGTTTGCGGGAACTGTGAGGCTTCTATTGTTGGAGAAGAATAGCCGGGAGAGGGAGCTTCAAAATTTTGCATTGGGCCTGCGGGAGCGTTTATAGCGTTTTTGATTTGAAACTGGCTTAACGCGTTTGAAATTTCCTGCTGGGAGAATCCTCGCTGATACAAAATGCTTGAGATTTCCTGTTCGGACGCTCCTTGCATTTGCAGATTTTTTATTTCGTCTAGTATTGACATATTAATTTCTCTTTTTTATTTTTATTTCGTTTTTATTTTTATTTTTTTCTGAAAAGGTCTAATTGCCTTTGAAGTATATTAAGCTCTTCTTTTCTTGCAGTGTTGTTGAGCTGTTCTGTTATTCTTTTCAGCAGTTCTGATATTCTTAGATTCTCTTCTTTTATTTTGATTACTGAGCTTTTAAGCTCTTGTAACTCGGAGAATGTTTCTTCTCTTTCTTCAATGTGAGTCTGGCCGAGCAAGAGAAGACGGTCTTTTAGGAGGTGAATCTTTTCTTCCATGTCTCGGATTTTTAAAGTTAAATCAGAAGAGAACTGCTGCGCAGAAGGGTCTATTTGATTATCCATTTAAATTCAAGGAGAAATGGGTTTATATTTTTGTTGGTTTTTGAAGAATTGTGTTCCTGCGAAACATATTTAATTACCTGCGTTTTTGTTTGTTGATGGTATTTGAAAAAGGGGCGAGGCTTTATGCAGTTGAGGTTGAGAGCAAAGAAGGAGAGAACGTGATGTATGTTAATTACATGCAGGCGGGATTTGTTCCATCAATTGCAGAGCAGGGAGAGGTTATGGGAATGACTATAGACGCGCTTGCTGAAAACCCCGATGCGGCTCGAGTTATTTTTGTCCAGCAGAGAAATTATAATTATCCTTTTGAGCAGGTTTCTTTGCTGGCAGAGATTGCGAGACTCTACAATTTTTTAGTCAAGCAAGAAGAGATTTTGTCTCCTTCAAAACTTAGTATTTTTGGGAACATTGCAGAGGCACATGGAGATTTGGCTTATCTGCTTAATTTATTGAAGAAAGATCCAATAGGATGCTATTTGGAATTGAGAAATAGGGTGAGGGAGTTAAGAGGACAATTAGATGCAGGAAGAGCGATGAACAAGAGCGGATTGATTAATTATGTGAGGTTTTTGGAGAGATTTCAGGGGCTGTTGGAAAGCACGAAACTGATTAAAAATATCATCGGAGTTGTTGACGAATATATATTTGGAGACAGAGAAATTTACAAAGATATTTTTAGGCCTGATGTTCTGCCGAATTTCAGTTTCACACGATTGATGGCGAGACTGCCGAAAGATGCGGATTTAGTTGATCAGTATGAGCTTAATGATGAGGACGAGAAAATAGAAGTGACTATTTTGAAAAAAGAAAATGAGTCAAAGTATTTTTATCATGTTATGCCGCCGGAATATGCTTTGAGCGAAGAGCATCATGTGCTTATAAATCTGGCAAAGAATGTTTTGATTGAGCACAGGCCGAAGGCAGAGGAGTTTACAGACCAGGAGAGAACTCGGCAGGTTTTTTTTAATGTATCTAGGGATTTGCTGTATGAATTGAGCAAGAGCAAAGGCATTGGCTTGACGAACAGAGAGGCGAATAGACTTGCGAAAATTTTAGTGAGGCATACAATTGGATTTGGATTGATTGAGATTTTATTACAGGACAAGAAATTACAGGATATTGTCTTGAACGCGCCGATTGCGCAGAATCCTGTTTTTTTGAGACATGCTGATTATGACGAATGCGTTACGAATATTATTCCAAGTTATGAAGATGCTGATTCGTGGGCAGCAAAATTAAGACTGCAGAGTGGTAGGCCGCTGGACGAGGCAAATCCTGTTTTAGATTCTGACCTTGTTTTTACCAACGTTAGAGCGAGAGTTGCGGCGATAACAAAGCCGCTGTCTCCTTATGGACTTGCTTATGCTTTTAGAAGGCACAGAGACGAGCCGTGGACTTTACCTCTGTTTATAAAAAATAAGATGATTAATTCTTTTACAGCAGGGCTGTTCAGCTTTTTAATTTCTGGTGGGAGAACGCTTCTTGTGGCTGGGACGCGAAGTTCTGGGAAGACTTCGGTTTTGGGAGCATTGATGTTGGAGATAATGTCGAAGACGAGAATTATAGTTGTTGAAGATAGTGTGACGGGGGATAGTAAAATCGTTGTTAAAGAAAATGGAAAGTTCGGGAAAACTACAATTGGGGAATTAATTGATGAAAGAATAAAAAGAAACGGCTTTGTCGATGTTGATGGGCGAGAAAAAGAGTTAAATAGCAGTAGTATAGAAATATTCTCTGTAAATAAAGATGGAAAAGTTGTTTTGTCTAAGCCAAGTAAGTTTATAAGACATAAAGTGAATAAACAAATTTATGAGATAGTAACGACTTCTGGAAAAAGGATAAAGGTTACAGAGGATCATTCTTTATTTACTTTAGATGAAAGGAGTATTCTTAGAGCTATGAAGACTAAAGATTTAGGCGTCGGAGACTTTATAGCTATTCCTTTTAAATTGCCATTTGATAATTTTTTTGACAGTATCGATTTGTTAGATCATACAGATAAGTTAAGAGAATTAAACCTAAAGATTTTTATTTTGGGTAAAGGAGTTGAGAAATTTATTAGTGAATGTATGAGAGAATTATTTACTTTAGCATATTCCCTGGGTTACAAGAAATCTAGAATTCAGAATTGGATTGCTAAGAAAATATTGCCTCTAGATATTTTTGAAAGAATAAAAGATAAGATAGACAAAGAAAGTCTATTTTTAAAAACCTATGGAGCATCTAAGATGACTCCTTCTAAAATATCTCTAGACGAGGAGTTACTTAATTTTGTAGGTTTATGGTTGGCAGATGGTTGTTATGATAAGAGATCGATCATAGTTAGTGTTGAAGAAGAAGGCAATAGGAAGCTTGTTCAAAGAATAGCTCAGCGTTTTAATTGTAAAGCAAAAGTACATAGCGATGGTTTTTCTTTACAGATTAATCTAACTTTATTTAAACATATTATGGAGCGTATACTTGAATTGTATGGGAATTCTTATACGAAACAAATACCATCGTGGGTATATAATTTATCAGATAGACAAGTAGGATGGTTATTGCGAGGTTTTTTCAGTGGAGATGGATGCGTTTCCGATAAGGAAATAATTTTTTCAGTATGCTCTAGAGGACTTATAGATGATATTGCTACTTTATTATTAAGATTTAATATTGTTCTAAGGATATCAACTTCTTCATCTGAAAAAATAAGCCAATATGGAAAAGACTCCACTATTCTTTGTAGAATTGGAGCAACTAAGATGATACAAAGATTTAAGGACAATATAGGATTTTTGATTGACTCAAAACAAAAGAAACTAGAGAAATTATGTGCAAGAATTTCTACCCATGACGCGACAGATGTTATTCCTTTATCTTTAAATGTAAAGAAAGAATTACAAGAAATTTTAAATAAAATGTCCGCGCAACATTACTATGCTAAAAGAAATAGCAATGTGGGAAGAGAGCATTTGGCTAAACTTTTAACCAGTATCCCTGTAGGAATTACAAATCCTATAGACCCCTTAAGGAAAATTGTTACGTCTGATATCTTTTGGGATAAGGTTAAAAGTATAAATAAAGTAAATTATGAAGGGTATGTTTATGATATTTCTGTACCATCTCATGAGAATTTTATATGCGAGAATATTATCGCGCATAACACTATGGAATTGAGCGTTGATGCGATGAGAAAAATTGGATATGACATTTTAAGGATGAAAGTGCGGTCAGCTTTGGTTTCCGGGACAACAGAGGTTGAAGCGTCGGAGGGAATAAGGACTAGTTTGAGATTAGGAGATAGTGCTTTGATTGTCGGCGAGGTTAGAAGCGACGAGGCAAAGGCATTGTATGAGGCAATGAGAGTTGGAGCTTTGGCAAATGTTGTTGCAGGAACAATTCACGGAGATTCTCCTTATGGAGTTTTTGACAGGGTTGTTAATGACTTGAATGTGCCAGCGACGAGCTTTAAGGCGAGCGACATAATTATTGTCGCAAATCCTGTGAGAACAGCCGATGGACTGCATTCGCAAAGGAGAATTGTAAGTGTTACAGAAGTAAGGAAGCATTGGAGTAAAGATCCTGCATTAGAGGGAGGTTTTGTTGAGTTGTTGAAATATAATGTTGAGAGAGATGAATTAGAACCGACGCAGGAATTAGTGAATGGAGAATCAGAGGTGATTAAATCAATTGCAAGCAGTGTAAAAGGATGGGTTGGGAATTGGGATGCTGTTTATGACAATATTATTTTGAGAGGCAAGGTCAAGCAGGAGATTGTGAATGCGGCTGAAAAATTGAACAAGCCAGAGTTGCTGGAAGCAGGATTTAATTCTTTGGCAAACGGGGCTTTTTACGAGATTTCTGATGAGGTTCGGGGAAAGTTTGGATTGCCTATCGGAGACAGAGTTTTTGAAAAATGGAAGAAGTGGCTGTATAAAGAGGCGGAGAGGATTTAGATTTTTGAGATAATAGATTGTTGGGAGTGATTAGGTTAAGTTGTTAGTGGTTAATCCATTTATAAACTCCAAATATTAATCTAACGATTGCACCAAAAAAATTATTCCCATCAATCAAAAAGTTAACCACAAATTTCTATATACTTGTTTATAACGGAGAACATAAATAATTGAGCATTTCATTTATGTTCCCTGAATATATAGTGAAAGACAGAAGTCTTTCCCTATCTAGTCAACGACAAATTGAGGAAAAACTAAAGTCGTTGACTATAGCAACAGACAATTCGCTCAATTATTTGAGTTGCTATAGAATAAAAATACAGTTCTATTGCAAAAAAACTTATCCGCGATTATTTATTTAGTGCCTTTAACTTTACAGCTCATTATTCCGGAGTTAAGATTTATGTCGCAAGGCCGGAAAGAGCTATTGAGGCAAGAAGCGTGAGGGCGATTATGGATGTGAGGGCTGTTGCTATGTAGAGGAGGGAGCCGCGCTTTAGATTTTTTGCCAGCTCGTTTTTTTCCCTTAAAATGTCTTTTCCTGCGTCAACTGTAACTAATGCAGTTGTTAAGATAAAGATAATTTCAACGATGTACAATCCAATAGAGGCTTGTATGAAATATGGCGAAATCATCTGCGTTATGTCAAAGAGGTTTGCGATGTTTCCTATGTCGCCCAAGCCAGAAATGTCAGACTCGGCGCTGATGGATTCCTGGAATGTCTGGAGCTTGTTCAATATCATGGTTATCATTGCAGACAAGCCGACGACAATTCCTGCGAGAAGAGGGGCGAGGAAAGTCATGTTTGATTTCATGTCAGAGACAATTTCAGCGAGAAGGTCTTTCAGTCTTTGATTGATTTTGTTAATGTTTTTCACATACTCGGAAATTGCCATAAGAGAATTGGCTGCGACTTGAAGGCCCTTTTTGACTGCCTGCACGAGAATTTGCATTGAAGTTGATATAAGAGGAGAGGGAAAGAAAATTATTGCTCCTCTTTTTTTGTCAAAGATTGCGGATTCAAGAGACATGCCTGACTGCTGGATGTTTTGATTTACTAAAGAGAAGAAGTCGTAGGTTTTTTGGTTTTTAGTTGACTCTGCAACTCTGCCGAATGCAATTTCTGCAGGAAGACCGTCGCCGAGACGATTGCCTAATTGGAAAATTGAATTTGTGAATTCTTCTTCAAGTGCTTTTGTATTTTCTCTTGAGCTTATCAGAGGAGAGGTTTTTCTTTTGTAGGCGATTGAGAAGAAAAGAGCTATAGAGAGGGGGATGAACAGACTTAGAAATACAGAGAAAGGACTGAATGGACCGATTGTTTTATCTTCAATTATTTTAAAATCAAATAGCTTTGTTTCTTTGAGGAAAGGGATGTTGAAGTTTGCGAAAGTGTAATCGCTTTCTATATTAAGAGCAGAGGTGACGAAATCTAATTGGAACAAGAAAGGCGAGATTCCTATTACGAATAGCGGGAAAGCAATTAGGAATGCAGTCAGCCAAGGTTTTTTTGAACGAAATTTGTAGTAGAGAGGATTTAATTCCAAGATTGAAGTTTCGCCGTAGCCACCGGGACGCTTGAGCATGACTTCTGAAATCATGTAGAAAACCAAGAACGGAATCAAGACATTGAAGATGACAAAGACATGATGCCATTTTAGTATCCCGCCGAGAAGAGTTGATGCGAGAGGGAGAAGAGCCAAGCCGAGAGTTGGCAAGATGATACCGAGCATGTAAACATTTGTCAACGGAGTGCGGATTTCTCTTGTATATTTCAATAATTTTTCATAGACGCCGTCAAGAATTACCTGCAAGGCCTTTTCTAATATTGCAATACGGCGGGCTTCTGACGGCTCGTAAAGAGAGGATTCTATTAAATGAAAAGATTCAATGAATTCAGGAGCGTAATCTCTCCATTGCTCAAGATAGAAGTCAAGAGATTGTTTTATTGTTGAGAAATGGCCGATTTCAACATCATAGAAGATTTTTTTGAAGTCAAGAGCGAGAGGACCTTCTAGGTGTTCTGAAGTGAATTGTATTGCTCTTTCGAGATTTGAAGTGTGTTTCATGTAAACAACTGTGTAAAGAATTGTCGGAACCATTTGCGAGGATGCCTGCAGGCGCCAGATGCTTGCGAGGCGTTTTGGCATTGAGTAAGTGTAATAAAAAGTGAAAAAAGATGTTAGAATGCCGAGGAATGCGAACAGGAGAGGGAAAGCTTGCGTGAAAAAGTAAATAGCGACGGAAATTGCAATGGCGGCGAAGAAAATTCCGAGCATTGACATTATAGAAAGGGTCAAAGCTTGAGATGCTGTTACATCAAGATGGGCTGTGTCAAGATAGTATTGAATTTTTTTCCTGTCTTTTTCAGATACTTTTATTTTAATTAAATTGCCGAGGGATTTTGCCCAACGTTCGTAGCGAGAATTTTGATGCGACATTTCCTGCTTGAATTTTGTGTATTCCTTTGAGAAGTCTATTTGTGAGTCATAAGGGGAAATTTGCGACTCTAATTTTCTTGAGTATTTTTCAAGGATTTGTTTTACATTTGGTTTTTGCTGGGGCATTTTATCTTTTTTATGATAGTGAATTTAGGAGAGGGGGAGTTATAAATTTGTGGTTTGAGTTAAGTTTAATAATGTTTGAGTTTTAGGAAAGATATGAGGGGAAAAAGAGGGATTGTTTGGGACGAACTTTTGAAGTGGATTATTGCAGTTGCTTTTTTAGCTTTAATGCTATTTTTATATTTTATTTTAAGCGGCAAAGGACAGGGGATGATTGATTATCTAAATAGATTGTTTAAGTTTGGATGATGGAAGGAAAAAAAGGCAACGAAGGAATTAATCAGACAGTTAAGATAGTTTTATTTTTGTTAGTTTTAGGTGTTGTGTTGTGGGGAGGGGGAAGTCTTTTTGCTGAGAAGATTAATTTTTTTAAATGGCTGCCTAATTTCAAGGCAGAGAATAAAACAATTGAAGGAGCAGGGATTGTTAGTTATGATATTGCAAATGACAAGGCACAGTATTTTGATGGGACAGGATGGATAAATCTGGAAGGAGGAGAGAGCATTGGATTTGAGAAAGAGAAACTGAAGCAGGAGGATTTGCTTCAGGATTTTACGAATTATTTCTATGAGAGAGGAGAGTACGAAGGAACAAGAGAGAAAGCACCCTTTGTTCCAGATAATCAATGTTTGGATTCTTATATTGTGGGATTTGAAAAAAATTACGACATTAGCGGAACGGTTTTTGGAAGTTCTTACAGCAAAGCTCCATTTGGACATATTATCTTGAAAGAAGTAGAAAGCAAAGAAGATAATTTATTAGGATCGCAGAATTATTTAGATTATTTTTTGGTTATGATGGATGGCAATGTAATGGACAGAAATAATGTAGCTGAATTTTCTTTTTATGAAGGTGTAGGAGCAAGCCCTGAATCTAAGTATCCTTTTGCTTACAATGTGGGCAGAATTGTTGACGAGAGAGTTGTTGTGATAGATGACTGGATTTTAGAAGGGAAAATATCAAATGACGCAAAGAAAGTTAGATTGACTCCTGATTTGGTTTTTGATTTGAAGAGAATAAATGGCATATATTTGATTACAGAATATAGCCTGGTTAAGAAAGAGGAGAGAATAAGTATTGAGGCAGATGTTAAGGCGAGGATGCTTGACCCAGATAATTATATACATCCGGCATTTTATCAAAACTATATACAGAAATATGAATTAGGAAATGGCGTTGAACTTAGGGCATTTTTCCTTGATATTATGTCCGAATGGGGAAGATTGAATTGCAAGAATTATGAGAGAGACCCTTTGAAAAAAAGATGCGATGTTATTTATCAGTTTTATATTGACGGGAGACCGGTTGAAGCATGGTATATGGTGAGCAGGAACAGAGAGAACGGGGAATTTTCAAATTCAATATTTGTCTCCAATGATATTTGGGAAAAAGGAAGCAGGTACAGCGCCCTTGATTTAAACGAGCTGGAAAACTGTGAGAAGAAATTGGTTGAACTGGCTAAGAAATGGAGAGACAGTATTTACAAAGCGCCTGTTAAACTTGGCGGCGAGAATGGAAAATATTATTGTCCGTTTAGAGTCTTGGATGGGAGAATTGTTGTGAAGTTGGAAAACAAAGTCAGTAAAGGAGGAAGATGCGATGCTGGAAAAATTAGCTAAGATAAGAGATATTAAAGTTAATGCTCGTGCGCGAGGAGTGATTTCTATAAAAGCAGTTATAGAAGCAACATTGTGGATTTTATTATTGATTGTTGGAATTTTTGCAGTGAGGTGGTTTGTTAATTGGGTTGGTGGTTAGGTGGATTCGTAATTGTTATAAAGTGCAATTTCTTTTATATTGAATGGTATTTTCAAAAAGAGGGCAGATGGCAGTTACTATTGTAGGAATTGTTTTAATTGTAATTGCTTTGTTTATACTTCTGTTTTTTTTGTTTAGGTCGGATGTTTTGGGATTTGCAGAGGATAAGGCATGTAAGCTGAGTGTTTTGACAAGGGCTACTGTACCTGCCGTCGGCAAGAATGAAGTTCCTTTGAAATGCTCTGCCAAGAAAATCTGCTTGACAAGCGCTTTATTTGGAGGGAAGTGCGAGCAGTTTGCCGGAGAGAAAGTTGACGACAGCGTTAAATTGTCAGGAGATGCAGAGAAAAAGGCAGATATTATTGAAGAGACAATTGCGAGCTCAATGTATTCTTGCTGGAAGACAATGGGGGAAGGCAAATTGGATTTATTTAGCAGTGAGGGTTTTGCTGATTTGCTTCTGCCTAATTGGGTTGCTAATTTTTTCAAAGAGGACGAAAAAAATTATCCGATGTGCGTTATTTGCTCGCGGATTGCTTTAGACAATGATTTTGTTTATGCTGAAGGCAAGGTTGAGAAAGGGTTTCGCAATGATTTTAAGGAGGTGGTAGATAAAATAAAACTTGGAGAGCATATTGAGAATGCAAAAACGCCGGATGATAGCGGGAAAACTTATTTGCAAGCATTTACTGACAAGCAAGTGATAGTTTATCCCAAGGAATTTGAGGATGCGCTTAAGAAGAGAGATTCTGGACAAAAGAAGGCAGTTGATGAAATTGCGATTTTATTCATGCAAGTGATTTCTGATAAAGAGCCTGAGATTTATTTTAATAATGATGTTGCGATTGAGAATGCGGTTTTAACGGGCGTTATTATTGCTGGGGCGGCTATTCTGATACCCGGTGTTGGGGCGTTGATAGGAGTTTCAGGGACATTGACTGCTATGATCGGTGCCGGCGGAGCAGCTGGCTTTTTTACTGCTGTTCAACAAAGTGAAGAAAATGCAATAGCTGCAGGATATTGCGGAGAGTTAGAGACAACTAAAGAATTAGATGGTGGCAAGAAATTATATGGATGTTCTACAGTTAGGCCAATTGACTGGGATAATGTTGCTGAATTAAATAGATTATGCCAAAACCCCGATGCACTTTATGGATAAAAAAGGAATATTAGCGAAGCATATGGTAACTCTGCTGATTGCTGCAATCGGGATTGGGCTGATTTTAGCCGGTGTGGGCAAGCTATATGCCCAAGTTAGAGAGGGAAAGGAGAGCGAAAAAGCGCAGGGAATTATTAATTCTGTTGAAGCAAAGATTAAAGCTTTGAATGATGAAGAGAGCAGTGAATTAACTGTCAATGGTTTAGGAGGATGGACTTTACGAGGTTTTAGCGAGACTGATGAACATATTCCTGAGAAGTGCTTTTATGAAAGCTGTGTTTGCGTTTGTAAGATGTCTCTAGTTAAATTTGGCAGAATTAATTTGGGAGAGGTTGCGGCAAATCAATGCCAAGCAAATGGTTTTTGCAGGCAGGTTGAGAAAAAGAAAGTTATGGTTTCTTCAATAATTCTTTCTGAAAAGACAACTTTTGCTCCGCAAAGTATGAAGCCAGAGTTAGAGTCTAGGAAAGTAGAAAATATTGGTTTGGATGGAAGTTTTATCAAGCTGGTTATAGAAAAATCCAAAGATTCTTTGAAAATTAGCGCTGACTTGCGAGACGGAGAAAAATGAGCGAAGAAGGAGAGAGTGAAACAGGCGGAATTTTGCAGGACCCGATTGTTTATTTGCTAATTTTGGTATTTTTTAGTATAGGGATGGTTGCTTATATTACACAACAGCAAAGCGGGGCGGCGATTTGGGAGGATTATTATTCAAAAGAAATTGTCAAGATAATAAATTTTGCCGACGCAGGATATTCTGTATGCATAGATGTTCATAAAGCGACAAAAATAGCGAAGAAAAATGAAGTAAAGAGTTTCAGCGAGATTTTTAGAGTTGATAATGTGAACAATGAGGTTTGCGTTAAATTGTCTCAGGGGCGGAAGACTTGCTATAGCTATTTTAATGAAGTTGATGCTGTTAATTTGGATTTGCAGTTGGGCGTTAACAAAAATGAGAAAGGCGAGATAGTGAATGTTTTATGCTTTGATGTTAAGGAGGTTAGTGAAAATGCTTGATAAAAAGGGATTGGGAGAGATGATGTGGATATTCATGTTTTTCTTTTTATTGGCAATTATTGCAGTTTCAATTGTTTCTTATAATTACATTTTTTATGGGAAGGGATATGACGCAAAAGAGAGCGATGCGAAATTGTTGAATCTTAAAATTGTTGAATGCTTGTCAGAGAAGGAGCTGAAAGATGTTCTGAATGGGGAATCTGGGGCGGAAAATGAGGCGGAAAAGTTTTTTGATATTTGTGAGTTGAATAAGAATGTTATTGAAAAGAATTTTATTTTAAGAATCTGCGAGAATTTAAGCGAAGAGGAATGCGCTGTTGGAAATAAATGGGCGGTGAGTTTTGGAAACAATTTTAATGTTTGTGAATTTAAAGCGGCGCAGAAAAGTGACAGGTTTGTCCGTTGTTTTTTTGGGAGTTTTGAGAAAGAAGGCAGGAAATTTGTTATTATCACAGGAAGCGAGCAAAAAGCAAGGAGGTTTGAGGGATGAATTTTTTGATTGATAAGAGAGGGATTTTTTTGAAGGGCAAGAGAGGGATTTTTTTGAAGGGCAAGAGAGGGATTTTTTTGAAGGGCAAGAGAG
>CAYJQP010000019.1:0-1129 GCA_964372385.1 Candidatus Woesearchaeota archaeon
ATATACAAAGTGACATTTTGCTCAATTATTTGATTCACTTTGTATATCATAAAGGTGGTTAGTGCTTGAAATTTATGGTTTTTATTTATAATAGCGTTGCAACTTGTTGTAATTGGTTTTTTATTCTTGTTTATAATTTTAGAACTGCAATTTCGCAAGGTTTATATTCTAAGCAGATTAATTTTGAGAATGAATAAAAGAGGATTGAATGCGAATAAAAGAGGATTGAACGAAGTTGTTACTATGGGGCTTTTGGTTTTGCTTGGGATTGCAGGCGTTATAATAATCTGGGGGTTTTTCAAAGTTTTTTTGACTGACACTGGAGAGAGGATAGACACGAGTGTTTTCAGCGCGAGCTTCACGATTCCTGCAGAGAGTGTTAAAATTGACGAGGGGATAAAATATGTTAGTTTTGTTGTGAAGAGAAATGCCGGCGAGGTTGATTTAAGCGGATTGAAAATTATTCTGGAAGATTCATCCGGTGTGAGCGCGGTTTATGACGAGCCGGCGCTTGAGGAATTGGGGTCAAGAGAAATAGGAATCAGTTATGCAAATAGTTCTTTGAGTGGGCTGGCTAAAATTGGTGTTGCGCCAGTTGTTGTCGGAGGAGGCGGGCAGGCAGTGACTGGAAATGTTTTGGAGAGCATGGCGATAAGTCAGGAGAGGAATTATCCTTTGCCCGACAGCAGTTTGACAGGACTTGTTGGATACTGGAGTTTTGACGACGTGAGTGGAAATGTTGTGAGGGATGAGAGCGGGAGAGGGAATGATGGAGTTGCAAATAATTTTGATGATCCGACGGCGAGTATGTTGGCATCAAACTTTGGTAGTTTTAGTGCATCAAATGCAATTGATAATAATATAATAACGAATTCGTGGCAGACCGATTTGGATTCTCCAGGGGAGAATTTATTAATTGATTTGGGTGTCGGAAATGAGAAGGATTATATTAAGGCTAGATTATATTTAAGTTCTGCTGGCGGGCAATATAATGGAATTTATGATATACAATATTCCGATGATAATACAAATTTTTTAACTGCTTATAGTGGTTTTGCTCCAACTAGTTTAGGAAATTGGAATGAAGTTAGCTGGAATAATGTTGGAGAGCATAGATATTGGAGATTTT
>CAYJQP010000019.1:1229-12166 GCA_964372385.1 Candidatus Woesearchaeota archaeon
GAATCAATGCAGAGAATATTAATGTGATTGCGTTTTTATGAGCTTTTTGATTTCGTCTAAATTGGCTATGTCGTGAATGCTGCGATCTGGGCGGTAATGCGCGATTCTTGGAAATCTTAGGGCAAAGCCGGATTTGTATGAAGGTGAGCTTTGGATGTTTTGATATGTTACTGAAACGACGATTTTTGGTTTGATGGAAACAGATTTTCCTTTTTCTTTTATTATTAAAGGCTTTAGAAGAGAAGTCATTTCTTCATAAGTTGTGCCTTCTTCTGTTTTTTCTTTTAAGCCTGATGAGACTTTGCCTATTTCTAAGAAATCGTCGTTGTTTTTACAGGCGAGGATGTAAGAAGTCAGCCAGCCGCCGCGCTTGCCAGAGCCGTATTCTGCGCCTATTATGACTAAATCAATGTCTTTTGTCTCTGGCTTGAGCTTTGCCATGTAGCCGACATATCTTCCTTGCTTGTACTGCGCGTTTAGATTTTTTATTATTAATCCTTCTTCTCCTTCTTTAAGCGCTTTTTTATAAAATTCTTCTGCTTTTTTTATGTCAGATGTTATTAATTGTTCTGAAGGTTTTATGACGCGTTCTTTTTTTTCTATAATTTTTTCTACTAATTTTCTTCTTTTGATGAAAGGGAGATGCATTAGAGTTTTGCCGTTGTAGTAGAGGATGTCAAACACGTCAACTTCAACAGGGAGTTCTTTTTTTAATTTGTCAATGTCGTATTTTCTTTTTATTCTTTGGCTGATTGCCTGAAAAGGCATGTATTTTTTTGTATTTGGGTTAAAGCCGATTATTTCAGAGTCAATGATGAACGAATTTCCTTTAACATATTTTTTTACAGCTTCTATGACATCTGGGAATTGGTTTGTTACATCTTCCAAACGCCTTGTGAATAGCTTTATGTTTTTTCCGTTATAGCTTATTACCATTCTGAAGCCGTCGTATTTGTATTCTAATGCCGCAGGAGCGCCGCATATTTTGAAAGCGTCTTCCAAGTTTTCTGCTTTTACCGCAAGCATTACATTTATTGGCCTGTCAGGAGAGATGCTGACTTTCTTTAGGGCTTTTTCTCCTTTTATTGATGCCTCAAAAACTATTGCGAAATCGCCGCTCATGTCGTATGCTTCCTGTATCAGTGTTTTTGCGTTTTCATTTTCTTTGCAGAATGCTTCTGCCAGAGCGTCTTTGATGATTCCGTCTGCGACGCCGACTCTTAAGTCAGAGAGCAAGGTGCGGATTATGTATTTAGCTTCTTTGTCAGTTGCGCTGTTTAATAGTTCTGTTGTAAGGGCGAGCTTTTTTTCTACTGTGCCTATGCCTGTAATTTCAACTAATTTTCTTAGATTTTCAAAAACTTTTTCAGCAGAGAGGGTTGAATGGAAAAGTGTTGATTGTTTTTTATTTGAGATTAGAGATTCTGCTATTTCTCCCAAGTCGCCTATTTTTTTTAGTTTTTTTATTATTTCTTCTTCTTTGATTCCAGACGCTTTTGCAATTGCTTTTATTGTTAATTTGTCAGAGATGCCTATTTCTCTTGCATCATAGTCTGGGAAAACTTTTCCTTTTAGGAGATAGATAAATTCCGGGCGATGTTTTAATTTTTTGAGGAAATCCACGAGGAGCGAAGTTTTTTCTAGTCTTTTGGATGTTTTTGCGAGTTCTTCGTAAAGAGCGACGAATTCTGAGTAGAGCATGATTAGATAAATATAGAGGGATATTTAAGGATTGGGGAGAGACAGGGAGTTTTTAGGTATATTGAGAAGCAGTATAATAGGTAAAGAAAGAGTCTATGGAAAGCAATACGATTAATCTATATATTATCTATATAAAAAAAATATACTGATAGTATATAGTTGTTGATAGTAATCAAAGCCAACCTCTCTTTTTAATGCCGTCATTTGTGATTTGAAAGACGAGGGATTTTTCTGGCAAAGAGCGGTGCTTTCTTAAATGTGCTGTCCGCTTTCCTTTTTCGTTTTCCAATTCAATGTGGCATTTGCTCCAATATTTCAGGATATCTCCGCCGACCATTTTGCTTTCGTTCTCCCAGCTGTAAACTTGGTTTGTAATTATCACTGGAATTTCTTTTTTTCTTGCTATTTCTGCGAGAGTTTTTATCTGCGTAACGAGTTCTGAATTTATTTTCTGCATTTTTCTTTCGGCGTCCTGCGTGCTGTTTCTTGCTTCTGCGAAATCAAGGCGGTAAAGAATTGTCATGCCGTCTACTATTATTAATGATGCTTGTTTTTTCAGTTGGGATAAAAGAGTTCTGAAAGCTTCTTTCTGCTCTTCAAAATTTGTCGGTTTTAAGAGAAAGATATTTTTCAGGACTTCGTCTGCTTTTTCAGGCGAGAGCTGTTTTACTCTTTCTATTGAAAAGCCGCCTTCCGTATCAATGTAGAGCACTTTGCTGCCTTTTTTTGCTTGAGAGACTGCTGTCAAGAGGCAGAAGTTGGTCTTGCCAGTTCCAGAGGAGCCGTAGATTATAGAGACAATGTCTGTTTCGTAGCCACCACAGAGCCATTTGTTTAAATCATAAGAGCCAGCTGATATTTTGGACATTATAGAAAGAAATTTGGAGAGTATATAAAAATATAGTAATCTACTCTCAAATAAAAATATACTTTATCTTCTTTTTTTCTTAGAGCTTTGTTTTGATTTCTGAACAGTTTCTGCTTTATCAATGCCGCAATTCTTGCACCTAATCGCGTGCAATATCAGTAATATTGCTGCGATGGTTATTATCCAATCCCAGATCCATACTTGCCACAAGACGAAGACAAGGATGATAACACCCAAAATTATTTCTGTTATCTTACAATTACATCTCATTTTAACCTCCTTTCATGTTATTCAAGTAGATTTTCTTTATAAAGTTAATCTCTACTTCTTTTTTTTAGCTTCTTTCATAGGCATTCTACTAACGAAACATTTTTTGCATGTAAACGAATGCCATAGCAAGAGAAGACCAACAATAAGCACGAGCCATGCGGAAAGCACTACTTGCTTTGCGATGATCTGCCATAAAGCAACAACAATTAGAATAACTGCCAATATTGCTTCGCAAATACTCTTACACATGTTACACCTCCTTTTTGTTTTAATGCAAAGTTGGAGAGATTAATAAACTTAACTGTTTGCTGGTTTTTAGTGGAGAGTTTGTAGTGTTGGAGGGCTTTTTTATTTTAGTGAGAATTCAACTTAAAAAATTGTCATAATTGTTTTATAGAAAATAACAGAAGCTGTTAGATACTTCAATTAAAGGTTTGTAAGAATAAATAATCTTATTGATAATTGAATTGAGAAAATCAATTATTGCCGAACCTGAATAGGGCAAAAACATATTAGGAGGTTTATATTATAGTGAAAGACATAAGTCTTTCCCTATCTAGTCAACGACTAATTGGGGAAAAACTAAAGTCGTTGACTATAGCAGATTATTTTAGTGAGAATTTATTGAGGTCTTTTTTAATTGAGGTTATGGCATCAGAGATTTCTTTTTTTACAGTTTTGTCCGAGCTTTTTATTTTGAAAATTATTGGCTTTGTCGGATGCTCGCGCCTCCATGCGGCGAATTCTATTCCCTGCTTGTTTAAATAGACGCGGAGGATTTCTGCTATTGTTATATTATCTATTTTTAATTCCAAATTGTTTTTGTCTTGTTCAAGGATTTCTATGTTCATAAGAGAGAGGAGAAATTAGGGTTTAAAAGCGTTTGGTTTTCGGGTTTGGTTTTTGCTATTCATCCAGAATTTCAATTTCATCGCCTGCGAGCTGCTCTTCTGTTTCTTTTGATGAATCTTCGTTTAGTAAAGCGCGGGGCGATTGAGAGAAGTCTTTTTGGTCTTTTCTTAGATTTATTTTAAGCCGGGACTGGAGCTTGTTTATAATTACGAAATCACTGGAAGGAAGAAGGCCGTTTTCTATCAGCTTTATGCTTGATTCCGGCTCGTTAATTTCTTTGGCGAGCTGTTTTCTTGTTAAGTTTATCGCGCGCCTTTTTTTTACAACTTCCCACTGGAAGTTGTCTATTAATTCGGACAAGACCTGATTTTTAGAAGTTTTTAGCGGCTTTCTGAAATCGTCAAAGGAGAAAGTTTCCTGCTTGTCTCTTAGCATTTTTTCTCTTGATTTTACTGATTCTTCTATTGTCGGCTTGTGCTTTCTTAGAATTGGAAGACCTTCAAGTTTTGCGTACTGTTCGCGAACACGGACAATCTTGCCTTCTTCTATTGCTTCTACAAATTCTTCATTGGGGTTTGATTTTATATTCCAAGGTTCCATGATTTATAGTGTAAAAGATGGTTTTTATTGATTGTTGTTTTTGACAATACATTTTTAGTTTTTTAGATATGATTCAATTTCTTCAACTGTGTGAAATTCCTCAAGTAAAATTTTTTCATTAATCAATATTGATGGTAGAGTTGTGATGTTGTACACTCTCATTTGCAAATTGACACTTCCTAATTTTGAAGATTCATCTTTGTCTCTAAGCTTAAGGTCTCCTGCTATAGGAAGCAGAATGATTTTATTGCCCTTGTTTTCTTTTACTGTTTTGAGGACATTTGAGATTATTTTCTGTTCTGCTACTTTTGCAGAGTTGGAAGGGTCGCCGGAGTAGAAATATACGACAGTATCAAAAGGCTCATTGCATTTTTCTTTCAGCAGAATTGAATTAAGCCAGAGTTCTGTTTTTAATAAAACATATCTTTTCTTTTCTCTAGTTAAATCGTCTGATATTTGATTTGCTTCTTCAAATCTTTCTAATTCTAAACCTCTATTATACAAATCGTCTGCAAAAATGAAATTTTGAGCTATAGCTTCTTCGCAGGAAGTTTTATCCATAATTTGATAATAATAATTTTGCAATTTTAAGTCCAATGCTTCAACTTCGTAATCTTTGTAAGAGTCAATGATTTTGTTGGTTCTGAAGTTTTCAAAGTAAAAACCCCATGAAAAACCTATTGTTAATACAAAGAATGTAATTATCAAAGATTCTATGAATACTTTTGGCTTCCCTGTCATTTTGTATACCATTTTATATCTCCCTTGGCTAATTTATATATTGCGATAAGGAGAGGAATTACATACAACGATCTGTAGAAAAAAGAGTATGAGAGTATCTTTAAAACGCTTTTGTTTCCTGTCTGCGAGTTTTTGAAGCCGAGTTTGTAATAGATTATAGCAAGTATAAAGAAAATAATGGCTAGAAAAAGGAGGACAGTCAGACTTATACTAAACTCTATGTATTTCCAATAGTCATAACCTTGAAAGGAATAATAAAATGAGGAGAGATAATAATTCCCCTTTATCCAAATGAATCTGCTGAATAAGAGAAAGCCAATTATTGCGAGAATAAATGAGGAGCTTACATAGGGGATGACGAAATAGCCGAAGGCGCCTTTTTTGAACATTGACTTCCAGTATTTTTTTACAGTTTGTATTCCTCCAAGATTCCATCTGACTCTTTGTTTTGTCCATGTTTTTAGGTCTTCTGGAACAGTTGTGTAAACTATAGCGTCGTATGACATTCTTGTTTGATAACCTTCACTTAAGATGTGCCATGTGATTTCAATATCTTCTGTTAGGTTTTTTGGATCAAAGCCACCGACTTTTTTTACTACGGATTTTTTGTATATGCTTAAAGGACCGTTGGTGACATATACAGAGTCTACGAAGTCAAGAAGCTTTCTTGTCCATGCTATAATTGAGTAATCTAAAACCTGGAATCTTCCAAGCAAATTATTTTTGTTTTTTACTAAAACTCTTGATGTGACTGCGGCTACATTTTTGTCTTCAAAATGTCCGACCATTTTTATTAGAGAATCTGGATTTGGATATGAATCAGCGTCGGTAACAGCAATGAGCTCTCCTTTTGCAATTTTTATTGCTTCATTTAAAGAGTTTGCTTTTCCTGAATTTGGCTTATCAAGAACTTTTATTTCTTTATGATTTTTTGCCAATTCATTGGCGATTTTTAATGTCTTGTCCTTACTTCCGTCGTTAATTATTATAATTTCTTTTTTTTCTTTTGGGTATTTTATTTTTAGTAAAGAGTTGATTGTATCTTCTAATGTATTTTCTTCATTATATGCCGGAACTAAGAAAGAAACTGAAGGATATTTTTTAATCTGCGGACTTGAGAATAAGTATTTTTTATTTCTTTCATGCAAAATTAGGAATATGACAATAAAAAAAATGCCGAAGAAAAATAATGTGATATAAGTAATTGTAATAAAACTTGCCATTTTAT
The DNA here is from genome assembly GCA_964372385.1 of Candidatus Woesearchaeota archaeon. Taxonomy (GTDB): domain Archaea; phylum Nanobdellota; class Nanobdellia; order Pacearchaeales; family GW2011-AR1; genus JAUSIK01. Next base: position 7,490 of record CAYJQP010000019.1, read on the forward strand.
TCTGGGAGAGAATCTCCTTTGTTTATATGAAAGTAATCATGGAAGTTTTCTGCGAGAGTCAGTTCAGATGTGTGGCCTTGCTTTTTTTTGTTTATCAAGCCGATTTCAACGAATTTTTTGACATGGTCGTATGCCTTATTACCACGAATTTTTATTAAGACAGATTGTTTTATGGGCTGTTTGTAGGCGATAATTGCGAGAGTTTCCTGCTCTGCATTTGTGAATTCTGACGAGCCGGTTGCAAGCTTGTTTACAATGTCTTTGTATTCCTGCGAGACATCCATTTTCCAGAGATTATCTTTTTGAATTATTTCTATACCTGATGATTTGTATTTGTCTTTTAAGTCTGCGAGAATTTTTTTAAGAAGGATAGGGTTTATGTCTGTTAAAGTTATTAATTCTTGAATTGAGAGGAACTTGCCGGCTATGAAAAGCGCGGCTTCTAATTTTTTTGAGTTTTCTATTTCCTGCGTCTCGTCCAATTCTTCTATTGTTTGTTTTGTCGGCTGCATGTTTAAGATGTCAAAGATACGGCGGAAAGGTTTAAAGATTTATTTGTAGCAAAGTGATTAATTTTCTGTCAAGGTCTGTTTGACTCTTTTTGATTTGAATAGAGTTTATAAATTATATGAAACGAATTAGCAGGCCTTCAATGATTGCTGCAGTAATTAGAAGAGGGAGAATTAAGAAGAGGAATATATTAATTGAATTGTAAAATCTTTTTTTGAGTTCTTTTGTTTTATTTTTTGCAAAGATAAAACCGGAGAATTTAAGTCCGAGGCCGAGAGAGAGAATTACAGCGGGAAGTTCAAAAACTCCGTGTGGAATAAATGCTTTAAGGATTTCTATCGGAGAGGCAGTTTCTGATGCCATTTCAATTACATAACCAATTATTACGCCGTTGGAGAGAGTTATAATGAAGGGAAAAATTCCTAAGGAAATTCCGGAAATGAATCCGAGAAATGATGTTTGCAGATTGTTCTGCAGGATGAAGAAAATCAGCTCTGTTGTGTTAAGGTTTATTGTTTTGTTAATTATATTTCTAAGCAGTGAGTCAATTATTGTTAGTTTGTCTGCGTTAAGGAATCCAGCGATGATGCTTGCTATAAAAAGAATTGTGATGAACAAAATATGATGTTTTGATTCTTTCAAATAGGAGAGAGATTCTTTGTATTGTTTTTTTATTGAGATAATTTTTTTTGATTTCATTTTGTTGAAAGGGTTTGATTATATTTAAATGCATTTCTTTTGAAATTGTTAAATGAAAAAGCGATGGATAGTTAAAATAGATGAAATCTATAGATAAAATATTGTAATTAATATTCTTTTGTTTAGTAAAATATTCTTTGAAAGGTTATCTTTCTTAAGATTTTTTATCTGAACATTTTTTGCAGGAGTTTTACTTTTTTTGTGTATTTTGTTTTTAAGTAGAAGCCGTAGATAATGCCTGCGAGAAAGCCGCCAAAGTGCGCGACATTTCCTATTGGGAAATTTCCTGCTATTGTTGCGAGCCAGGTTATGAATAAAACTAGAGGAACCATTATGTATGCAGGGAGAGAGAAGAAAGGAAGGAAGATTATCATGAATCTTAGTTTTGGGAGGAGCATGACAAATAAGCCGGCGATTGCGAAAATTGCTCCGGATGCTCCGACCATGTAAACATCAGGGCTGCCAAATGCCCTTTCTCCGAATGCAGAATCGCCATACAGCGACGATAAAGTTACTGACAAAATGCCGGCAAATAATCCAGATAGGAGATAAAACCAGAAAAATCTTTTTCTTCCGATTATTCTTTCGCTTAAGCCCCCGAGAGAGAAGAGAACGAACATATTAACGAGAAGATGCAATGGACTGCCATGGACAAACATATGAGTCAAAAGCGTCCAGAGATATTTTCCCTGCGTTATGTTTGCCGGTTTTAGAGCTATGTAATTAATTCCTTCTGAAGATGAGAAGAAGATTATAAAGCCAGCTATAGAGAGAATTACATTTACAAGAATAAGCCATCCGACAATTGAAAGATTGGACAGCCGGTTTATAATCCAGGAATTTTGAGGATTATTTTTATAATGCTGTCTGCTGTTCATTATTTTTTAGTTCTCTTTTTTTTAGATTTAGAAGATTTGCCCTTAAGCTTTTTTATTATTTTTTTTATATGTTTTTTAATTTTAGTTTTTTTTGAGTGCTTTATGTTTTTTGTATTTTTTAATTTTTTAATTTCTTTTTTTGCTTTCATTGTTTTTTTCCTTTTTTCCTTTTTCTTTTTCTCTTCTCTTTTGAATCTTCTTTCTCTTGACTTCATTTCATTTTTTTGTAAGTCTCCAACTTCTTTATTCAACTCATCTATTAATAATTTTAATTTAGACATTTCTATATCTAATTGGGAGATTAGTTTTGAGTTGTCTTTTAGCTGGAGGACGTCACCTGTTTCAGGGCATATAAAGTTGTACTCAAGAGCTTCTTCTTCAGTGTATTCTATATTTGCACTTGGGCTGTAATAAAATCTTTCAATTTTTCTTTTGCCTAATTCTTCTTCTAATTCTTTTATTTTTTTGGATATCTGGTTTTTTAATAATTCAAGAGATTCTTTGATATTTAGCGTCCAGAAATAAGTATACCAGCCTCCTTTTTTCTTGTCTTTTTTTCTGACAAAGCTGACTAAGCTGGAGTCTAGTAATTTGTACAAAATATTTCTTGTCTGATTTATTGTTAGATTCAGTTTTTTTGAGATTAGAAATTCATTTACATTTTTTTTCTTGTAAAGTATATCTATGATTTTGTCTCCACCCTGAACGATTATTGTAGAGGTTAATTTTTTTAGAAGGTCTTTTTGCATAATATGATTTAAGAAAGACGCATTTAAAAGCTTTCTAATGTTTATGTTACTATTATAGGATTAATATAAATCTATATAAATTAATTTAGAGGAAGATAGATATGTTTTGGGGTAAAAAAGAGGACAGGAAGTCTTTGCCTGACTTGCCGCCGCTTAAGCATCCTCTTATTTTGAGCAGTGGTGCAATTGGAGTAGAGGAGAAGCATGAGCTGCCTTCTTTTCCTGACAAATACAATGAAAAGGGGTTTTCTCAAGCAGCAATAAAAGGAGCTGTAGAGGAAAGTTCTAATATGGGCTCCAATATGGGAGTTGAAAGGCATGTTCCAGAGTTTCCTTCCCCAAGCGATAATAAATTTAAGACAATTGAGATGGAAGAATGGAAACCGGGATTTGAAGAGAAAGAGGATGAAGAAAGCCATGAAGGCGTGCCTGAATTTCCTTATGAAAGAGGGCGAGACATTGGATTGATAAGAGGAGGTTTTGAGAAAAGAAGCATGGAAGCGCCGAAGAGTGATAGGAATGCAGATATTTTTGTTAAACTAGATAAATTTTATTCTGCAAGAAAATCATTAGTGGATGTTCAGCAGAATTTAGAAGATATTGATTCCTTATTGAGAAAAATAAGGGAGATAAAAATGCGAGAGGAACAGGAATTGCAGGGATGGGAGAAAGAGCTTGAAGGAGTAAAGGCGAGATTGAATGATGTTAACATGAATTTGTTTGAGAAGGTTGATTAGATTTCTGCAGAGTTGTTTTTTTGTAATTGTTAAATTTGAGAAAATCAGCTTTTTATTTTTAGTATTTATATTGTGAATGCCATTAATTTTATAGATATGGCAGACCAAAAATATTAGATGTGGTAAAGAAATAATTTTTGATCTGTTGATTGTGGCTGTTTGGAGGAAGATTGAACATAGTTTTATAAAGTTATTTTAATTGTAAATATTAAGGTGAGAGAGATGCAAGAAGCAGTAATTGAGCGAGATGATGATAATTATTTATCCGAGAAGCTTTTTTCAAGTTGGCAGATGGGGGTTGATCATTTTGCTGTTGATTATTTGAATGGGAGCAGATATGTTTTTAGAGTTAACTATGTAGAGGGTGATATTGCGAGACATTCTGAATTAGATTCTGAATTGGATTCTGAATTGGAAAGGAGGGCTGGCGAATGACAGAATATGTGAGATTTTCCGACCCTGAAAGGATTTATGGTGAGAAATATTTGCTTCATGGAGAGCTGGGCGTTTTAAACATACTCAAGAGATTGAAAAATTATAAGAAATTAAGAGGCGAGGAGCTGATTTTGAGGTTGACTTTGAAAAAGAAGATGGATGACGCGACGGAGAATTTGAAATTGTTAGACAAGCTGTTGCCTCATCACAAGATGGAAGGGCTTAAGAAGAAGCAGATTAAAGAGGATTTAATAGAAGAGAATGAGAGCCTGACTTTGGAGCAGGAGATTGAGGCGATCAGAAGGAAGCTTGAGAGATTGCAGAGCTAGTATAGACAAATTTATAATGCTTATTTGTTTTTTTGTTTTATGAGAGAAAGAAATTATTTAGAAAGCAAGTATAGACGTTACAGCACAAAGAGACTTGGAAAATTATATGTGAGAAGTTTTTATACGAGAAGTTGTAAATCTGAAGATAAATCTAATGGAGAATTGGAAAGTATTGTTGATGTTTTGAAGGATAGAGCTTTTAGTGACAGGGCGATGATATACAGAATAATAAGAGGCACTTTGAAAGATTTTATTTCTGAAAAAGATAAAAAGAAGACAGAAATTTTTAGAGAGATGCTTGAGTATTATCATGCTTATGTTTTGGATTGATTTTGGGAGT
>CAYJQP010000020.1:0-12163 GCA_964372385.1 Candidatus Woesearchaeota archaeon
GAGAAAGATAGGCAGTTAAAGAAAAAATTGGAAGGGAGTTATCTTTCAAGGAAGAAGAGATTGGAAGAGGAGAAGAAGCAGATGAAGAAAAAGTTGGAAGAGGAGGAGAAACAGCTTAGGAGGAAATTAGAGGAAGAGGAGAAGAAGCTCGGTGGAGAGCAAAGAGAGTTTGATGCAGAAAGAAGAAAGAAAATTGCTGAATTGCGTTTAGCTTATGAAGAAAAGAAGAAAAAACTGGACGAAAAATCTGATGAACTCGGTGAGGAAAAGAAGCAATTTACTGATAGATTGCGCGCTTCTTTTGATGCAAAGAAATCTGCATTGGAGAAGAAGGCAAATGAGCTGAATGCCAAGAGGGAGATGATGCTGGCAGAGAAAAAAAGATTAGCCAATAAACTGCAGTCAAATTATGACAATAAGAAAAAGGTGTTTGATAAAGAAAAAATAAGATTTTCTGCGGAGAGAAGGAGGGAAATTTCAAAATTGCATTCTGCCTTTGATTTGAGAAAGAAAAATCTTGGGAGAACTTTTTCAAAGAAAATTGGTGAGATGAAAAAAAAGATGTATGCACGGCTGGGATTGAAAGTTGAGCAGATGAGAAGAGAGAATGATAAGATAATTAATAAAAAATTGAGAGAGAAAGAGAGCAGACTGCGCGCAGAGCTTGAAAGGGATTACGAGAATAGACTGAGAATTGAGCTTGGCAAGAGAAGCGCTGAGATGGAGAAGAGAAAAGCTGATTTAGAGAGACATATTACAGAACAGGCGAAGAAGATTTTGAGCATGTAGGTGTGAGGAAGATTCCCTGGCAGCGAAGAAAAGTTTATAATATTCTTTTTGTTAGATTTGTTATGGAAGATAAAAGAGAGAATATAGGGATGCTGTTCGTAAAGACAAGGCACAAGAACTGCGAAATGAACTATTTATGAACTTGGTTTTGCAAATGAGAGCGGCTGCGATGTGTTATCACAGATGGATTCCACCAAGAAAAGTTTATCATGACGAGAAAGAGAGGAACCAAGGAATACAGTAATTCTTAAATAGTTAGTTAATTTCTGAATGAGATGATACATAAATTACCTTCACTTGGGTATGATTATGATGCGCTTGAGCCGTATATAGACGCCAAGACAATGGAGATTCATTACACGAAGCATCATCAAGCATATGTTGATAAATTGAATGCAGCGCTTGAGAAATATCCTGAATTGCAGAAAAAGAAAATTGAGGAATTATTAGCGCATAATTTAAAAATTGTTCCTGAAGATATTAAGAGTGCTGTGAGAAATCATGGCGGAGGGCATGTTAATCATAGTTTGTTTTGGCAGTTGTTGAAGAAGAATGTAAAATTTCAGGGAGAGATTGCTAAGGCGATTGAGAAAGAATTCGGGGGGTTAGAGGAGTTTAAGAAAAAATTTAGCGAAGCTGCATTGGGTAGATTTGGCAGCGGCTGGGCTTGGCTGGTTGTTGATTCAGATGGAAAATTAGAGATTTTGTCAACGGCAAATCAGGATTCGCCTTTGATGGATGGGAAGATTCCTGTGCTTGGGCTGGATGTCTGGGAACATGCCTTTTATCTTCGCTATATGAATAGAAAAGCAGATTACATTAATGCTTGGTGGAATGTTGTGAATTGGGAGAAGGCGGGTGAATTGTATGAGGAGGCTGTAAGGTGAATAATGGTTGAGATTAATACAATTAATGTTGGAGAAATTTCTGATTTATTAGAAAGATGTAGTTTTCTTGCTTTGAATTTTGGCAAGGAATCTATTGATGAGAGATTCGGAAAGTCTTATACTTTTGTATTTCCTGATAATATTTTAGAGATTATTTACTCTTCTGATTGGGGGGGAAGAAGAGCAATTTATGTTAAACAAGTAGGGAGAGCAGTATTTATTGCAGATGATATCAAGACAAGAGATGTTCCTTTTGAGAGTGCTGTCAATTTAGATTATTTTGATGTTGGATTTTGTGAGCAAGGAAATTGGCAGAGAAGCATTAATGATTTTTATGATGGCTGTCAGTATGCTTTGGAGAGAGCATGATGATTTGTAGACTGGAATGTTGAGATAATTATGTTCAAGTATAAATAAAGTTAAATAATTTAACATCTTACATTTTTTATAGTAAAAAGACCTAGATATGCAGATGCGGATGAGCAATACAGAGAGCAATTTACTAATAAACTTCTTGATGATAGGGAAATTAATATTAGAGAATCTAGAGCTAAAGCTCATTTAAAACTACAGCGTGAAAGGAGATTGCTTTATTCAATAATTTTCTCTGTAGGATTAGCAGTTGGAGGTTATGGTATTTATAGATTTCTAGATTTATTTCTAATTATGCTGATCAATATAATGTTGTAGAATATCAGTTTCAAAAAGATAAAAGCAGAAATAACTTGGAGGATAAAACTGATTTTGGTAAATAATTTTAGAGTTATTTTGACAAATTCTTTCCTATTGTTAGTAATCTTTCATATGTCAAAGCATCTAGAAAATAACCGCTTTCTGACAATCTTTGTAAAGACTCTTTGTAATCTTTGAAGTTTATAATCTTTTTATCTAGGATGATTATAAGGAGAGTGGTTGTTCTTATTGGAATTAAATTCAGCATTATTGCCACGTTAAATCCTTCTTCCTCGTCAATCAGAAGATTCTTAATGTTTAACTCCTTACATATAGAGATAGCTCTTTTTTCTCCTTCATGTAGATTAGGCATCTCAATTTTTTTAGTTGCTTCTTTGACTATAATAAATCCTTCTTCTATTAAATTTTTAATTATTACAACCTCATCATGCTCTTTTCCTTTTTCAATTATCTCCTTATATATTTCACTTTCAATTATTATTGTGCCAAATAATTTTCTTAGATAGTGTATTCTTCCTATTTTTCCCAAGTGTATTAAAGGTGTTGAATCAGAAATAGCTTTCATTTTATTTCTTTAGACAGTCTAATTGCTATTTCTAAATCTTTCTCAATGTCTTCTAAAGTATAATACATTGGTATTTTTCTTTCTCTTACAATATCAAGTATTTCCCATAGCGATAACTCTGCTATTTCTGCTGCTTTCATTAATGTAATTTTTCCTTTTTGGTATAAATCTAGAGCATATTCTAATTTAATTTCTTTCAAACCTATTTCCAGAATTTTTCTTAGTGCAATTGTTCTGCCCACTTTTTCTTTTTCCGAATACCATATTATTTTTTTCTCTATATCTTCAGGTATGCGTGTAGATATTAATGCCATTTTTGTATACAAAAATATAAGGTTGTGCACTATTTAAGTTTTATTGTTTTTTCATTTTTCGCCTTCATATTCTAAACAAAGGGATTAATAATTATATGAGCAGATTACTTCTTGAGGAAATCAATTTCTTCTTCTGAAAGATTGAGCTGTTTCTGGACTTTTGGTTTTTGCAAAATTGGTTTGAGAAGTGTGAAATCCCTTAGGATTCTTTTTGTTGAGCAGTGCACGAAACGGGCATATTTTTTTGAGATTGTTTTCTTTTTTTCAGTTTTTTGGTTGTGAAGCCAGATTTTCAGAATTCTTTTTGGTTTTTCGTAAGGAGTAAAGCCGAGAGAAGGAGAGGGTTTTGCAAAAGATACGCCGGCGCTTTGGAATATGTTTTGATAGACGAGGAAGCGGTAATACTGATTTTTGTAAATCCTTCCTCTGAAGATGTCTGCATTTCCTAATGCGTAATATGCTTTTGCTAGAGTTTCATTTTTGTATTCTTTTGGAATGTTTTCTTCTATCCACAAGAGGATTTCGTCTAATGAAAGCTGAGAGGAATCAAATAGTTCAAGGAATGGCTGGCGTTCTTTGAATATTCTTCTTAGAATGTGGAAGATATTTTCTTCAATGTCGCGCTTTTCATTTGTGTTCACTGTAAGTTCTTCTACTGAAGAGTAAGATTGAAGATCGTTTAGAGCAGCTCGCACGTCTCCTTGAGATTTTATTGCAATTAATTTTAGGTATCGTGGATCTTTGTTTAGTTTTTCTTTTTCTGCTACTTTTATAAGAATGGAGATGATTGTTCCTAAATCTAAGGGCTTTAATTCTACTATTTTTGATTTTGCTCTGATTGGAGAGAGTTTTGACTGCCAGACATCGTTACATGTCATAATTATTGGAAATTTTGTTTGTTGTATTATTCTTTCTAATTCAGGTATTCCTCCTCTGTCTGTGCCAGTAACGCCGTCAACTTCGTCCATTAACAAAATCTTAGATTTTTTGAAGAGGCTTTTTTGCTCTGATGCCGGAGCAAGGTTATCTTCCAGTTTCTGCCGGTTTCTTAAGTCTGACGCGTTGAACTCAAGAATTTCAAGATTGTTTTCATTTGCAGTTGCATGGACAAGCGTTGTTTTTCCTGTTCCTGCCGGGCCGTGCAGAATGAGGGCTTTCTTTTTTGGAAATTGTTTTAGGAAGAGCTTGATTTCCTGAATTGCTTTATCTTGTCCGAGAATATCTTCATATTTTTCAGGACGGTATTTTTCTGCGAATGTTAGGAGATGCATTGATTTATTATGGGGAAAGGGTTTTTATGGATTGCTGTGATGATGAATTGTAAAAGGTGCGAGTGATAGTTGTCGTTATAAATAAATTATGTATATAGGATAATACAGAACTATGAGCAATTGCATTAATTATAACGGAGAACATAAATAATTGAGCATTTCATTTATGTTCCCCGAATATATAGTGAAAGACAGAAGTCTTTCCCTATCTAGTCAACGACAAATTGAGGAAAAACTAAAGTCGTTGACTATAGCAACAGACAATTCGCTCAATTATTTGAGTCTGTTGCTATAGAATAAAAAATTTAAAGTTCTTATAATAAGATAACGAAGATAAAATTTAACTCGTTTTTATTGTTAAAAAATAATATGGCTTTTTTAAGGCTCAAAAATTTAAATTGCCTTGCCTAGTCCGGCGAGGACAAAAGATGCGAGGAGTGCCTGCAGTTGGACGAATTCATCACTGCCTTCTGTCATTCTGAATTCTACTTCGCCTGTTTTTTCTGTGAGCTTGACTTTTATTTCAGGCTCTACCTGAAGATTCCAGATTTCTTTTTGTATTGATTTTATTATGTCTGTTCCAGAGATGCTTTCTCTTAGCATGACATCAAGCAATTTATCTCTTGCTGAAATAAAATCTCCTGTGAGCGCGTAATCAAGAACTACTTTAATGTCTTTTGGCTTTGTTGAAGAGAGTATCATTCCTATCATTTCTGAAGTGATATTTAGCGAGATTGATGCAGTTGTTTGTAATAGGTTTATTGCTTTTCTGCAGTCTCCTTCAGAGCCTTCGTATAATGTTTCAAGTGCGTTGTCTTCTATTGCTAACTTTTCTTTTTCAGCTATTCTTTTCATTATAGTAGAGATGTCTTTTTTTTCCAGGAGCTTGAATCTGAAGATGACACAGCGTGATTGAATTGGATCTATTATTCTTGAGGAATAATTGCAGTTGTGAGATAGAAAACCATTCGCTATAAAATTATGGTCTTCAAAACATGTGATATCTCTTACATCATTACATTCTATTTCTTTTATATTAATTATTTCGTTTTCTACAAAAGCACCCCTTTCATACTTTTTAATCCAATCATTAAATTTGAGAGAAGTTTTTCTTGGTGTCTTTATTCCTTTTCCTTTTAATTGAAATGCAACAAAATCTTTGCTACAATTTAATAATTTTGCTATAGTTCTATGCGATTTTCCATTATTCGTCTCTATCTGAATTAATTGAGATTTCATTTTTAATAGTTCTATTGTAAATAATTTATATTTTAAATATTCTGATGCAAGTCTGGATAATCTTGATTTATACTCCTCATAGGCATAACCAACTCTACTAAAGAATTTATGAATGTTTTCATCAGAAGATCTTACTACTAGCGAAAACGTTAATACTTTTTCTAAATCTTTCTTTCTAACCTCTTTTTTATCTTTTATTTCTATGTATGATTTTACCTCAAATAAATTTAAGAGCTCTTTTAGATCATTATAAAATTCTATCATGTTCTCTTTTAACGGAGCTATTTTATTCTGTCTTAATTTAATGGCTCCAAAATTATATCTTTTACATGATGGTTTATCTGCTTCGCAAGCAAATAAACTTCTTAAAAATTCTCTTTTGACAAATTTAGTTCCGTTTTTTATAAAATGAGGTAATTTGTATTCTGTTGCCACTTTGTCTCCCTTCGGGACTCCCAGATACTGCAAAAGGAGTGATAGGGAACGAGAATCTAAGTAGAATGCTGTTGATATGCCATTAAATCTTCTGATTCCTATTTGACTATCTATTTCTTTATCAAAAGTTTTTGAAAAATTATTGTAACCAAGAAGAACTAAATCTTTTTTGACATTTTCTAGAGCTTTTTTATTGCCTGAGAAATACAATCTTATATCATTTCTAGCAATGTGTCCGTCGCCGAGCATGAATGCGGTTATTCTTGAAAGCGCGCCTATTTGTCTGCTATTATAATTTAAGTCTATAATATCCTTTCGTTTTAATTCTCCGATAATCCTGTCTATAGAGCCATGTTTAATATCTTCATTTAGGGCTTTTTGAATACCTCCATAGGATATCACAACTCCAAATTCTTTTTCTATTGCATGCTTAATATCGACTAAGTTTCTTAAAACTAAAGGTCTTTCACTTTGCGTAATAAAATAATGAATTTTACTTTTTCCTATATATCTTTTTATGTATCTTTTATTTTCAATTGACTTCAACAATTGTACAGTTCTTATTCTGGATAAACCAGTTTCTTTTTGTATTTCTAGTCTTGATATATTTTCTTTATTTTTTATAATATCATAAATTTCTTTTTCTCTTTTTGTTACGCCCTTGTTCAATTTAATAATAGAATATAAATTTTTTATTCTGTTTACAATCTTTTCTTTCTCTAATGTTTTTAGTTTTTTATATTTATTATTTAGACTTATTAGTTTAAGACCTTCTTTTTCTTCTCTTTCTGATAAGAATTCTATAAATTTATTTACATCTATCACTTTGCTAGAATTATTTTCAAAATAAGTACTTTCTAAATTTGGATAAATAAACAGCTTATCTTCTTTAGTTATTTTTCCAGCTTCTTTCCATCCATTGTTAGTAAATAATTTATGGTCTTCTGTTACTTTTATTTTTCTACCTGTTATAGTTGTTATTTCTAAAGTTTTTTTGCCTATTAGTTTAGGATTTAATTTTATAGAAGCAAGCACTATATCTTCTTTAGGTGTATTATTTTTAAAGTTCTGGACTTTTGTTATTGTTTTATTTTCAAAATTTTTCATAAAATCATTTATGCTTATCTCTACTTCTTCTGGGAGCAGTATTTTTGTTTCAGGAGTTATGCAGCTCATTATGAATCTGCATGTGCTTGTGTAGTTTTCCATTGTTCTTCTTAGGGCTTGCTGTGCTTCTTTTGTCAATGCATCTGCTTCATCAAGAAAGATAACTTTGAAGGGTATGCTCTCTATTGATTTTGTTCTTGCAAAGTCTTTGACTTTCTGCCTTACAACATCTATGCCTCTTTCGTCGCTCGCATTTAATTCAAGATAATTCTCCTTCCATTTGCTTCCGAATAATTCTTTAACTATTATCAGAGCGAGAGTTGATTTTCCTGTTCCTGCCGGACCTGCAAGTAGGAGATGCGGGATATTCATGGATTTAACAAGCGAGCTTACTCTTTTTATTATCTCCTGCTGGCCGACGACTTCGTCAAAAGCATGCGGCCTGTATTTTTCAGTCCAGATGTCTGTTTCTCGCATGGATGATTTTGGAGATGAAGGGTTATAAAGATTATTGTAATTTGATTAGATTGTGTTGTTAGCGAGAATATAGATACTGAACTAAATAAAAGTTTTTAAATAACTGATTTTTATGTTATAAATGGCAAGAGAAGTAACTTATGAGATAACTTCAGGTTATAGTAGTTGGACTTTTGGCGTAATCAGTTTAGGAATTTTGGGAATGGTTGGATTTGGGACGTATACGTATAGTAGAAAGGAATTAAGTGAACTAGAACTAGAAAAAGCAAGAGCAGAGAAGGGATATGTTATCCAAGAAAGAGATTTAAATGGGAATGGATTGAGTGAGAGATTTTATGAAATAGATGGGAAAAAATCCTTTTTATCAATAGACGGAAAAAACCTCGAAGATTCTTTGCAAAAATAATTTTATTCTGAAAGAAGTTTTTATCTTTGAACTATATTTTAATTGATTAGGCAGATCTTTCTCTATGCAATCTTCTTTTGCGCTTTTCTTTCTTTAGGAGCTTGCGTTGCCATTTCCAGCGCATTTGCCTTTTCTTTTTCCAGCGTCTTGATGAGCGTTTCATGGATTTGATAGAAAAAATTAGTTTATAAAGTTTGTTTTCTTGCTTTTTTAATGGGATACTGGCCAGTTGTTAAGAGGGTTGTGAAGGATTCTGATATTGTTTTGGAAATCATAGATGCGCGATTTCCTGAACTTTCTGCTAACAAGACTTTGGAAAGAATGACTTCTTTTTATCGCAAAAAATTAGTAAAGGTTTTTAATAAAATTGATATTGTGTCAGATGAATATTTGGAAGAATTAAGGGCGAAATATAAGAATGAGTTTTTTGTTTCTGGCGCGAAGAATATTGGGATGCGGGGTTTGATGGTTGGTTTGTTAATTATGGCAAAGAGGATGAAGATAGAGAATCCGAAGATTGGAGTTGTTGGGTATCCTAATGTCGGAAAGAGCGCGATAATTAATGCCTTGGCTAAAAGCGACAAGGCAAGGGTTTCTGAAAGAGCCGGGACGACGAAAGGAATACAATGGATAAAGGCGGGAAGCTTGCTTATCTTGGACTCTCCAGGAGTTGTGCCCTTTGAAGATTATGAATCAAAGCTGGGAATCATGGGAGCTAAAAATCCAGAGAAATTAAAAAATGTTGAAAGAACAGCTTTGGAGATTATCAATATGTTTGTTAACAATGGTAGAGAAGTGCTTGAAAGGATTTATGGAATTAATTTAGACGATAATGAAAATATTTTGGAATTGATAGGAAAGAAAAAAGGATTTTTGTATAAGGGAGGAATTGTTGATGAGAGGCGAGCGGCGCTTTTGGTTTTGAAAGACTGGAATAAAGGGAAATTGAGATTGTAGATTAATTTAGATAATCCTCTAACGCATAATTCCAAAATGCATATCTATATTTATACAAAAATTTTCTAAACACTGCTTTGCGATAAAATACGGTATTCAAAACATAGCTCTGCCGATAACTGAGGAATACCTTGTTTAGAATGGATTAATTATTTATATAACTTATTTTAATTTTGCTTAATTCGTCTTTGAAGACTTGGGCTTTTTCGTATCCTAGAATTTGAGAGTAGAAGCCGAGACTTGAGTGGAGCGACTTTCCTAAAGAACCAGCTTCGTTTGCGAGCGCCGCGATTTCTGATTCGTGAAGAGAGGTTTTGCTTAATATCCTCCATCCTTTTATAGCGACTTCTGTCGGAAGAGTTTCATAACCCAAGACTTTCAACATATGGTCACTGTCAAGTATTTCTTCGTATGATAAATTTTCCAATAAACTTTTGGATGTTTTAACATTGAACTGCGTGTAGTCTTTTATAACGAGCTCTGTTTCTTTTTCTACATTTTTTATCAGCTCTTTCAATCTTATTTTCAGAAGAATGCCTTCTTTTCCGAGTTCTATTATGTATTTTTCCAAGCCCTCTGCTATTTTTTGTATTAATCTTCCTTTTTGTATTACGCTAATTGCCTGATTTAAGCTGAAATAATTTTTTAATTCCAATATGTCAAGCTTTTGCAGATAATTATCAAAAAGCTCTCTTTGTTTTTCTATTAATTGAATTCTTTCATTTGCCTTTCTTAGTAATTCTGTAGTTGGGATGATTGGATGCTTTATATTTTTATAAAATATGCTAATTTCATTTTTTCTTTCTGATATGGCTATCACTAAAGTTCCTGCCTGCTTTGCTGTTCGTTCACCAGCCTTATGTCTCGTTCCAGTTTCATTTGATTTTATTTTTGGGTCTGGCGTGAGAAGCACGTTAGCATAGGTTATTCTTTTGTTATCTTTTGATAAAATAATTGCCCCGTCCATTTTTGCTAATTCTATCAATTTTTGCGGCGTGAACCTTGTGTTCAATCTGAATCCACCGTCGATAACAGGCATGACATGCTCGTTTTCAACTACAATCAAAGCTCCTTTTTGAGTTTTCAACGCGCCGTCAATCGCTGTTCTTAAATTAGTGCCCGGAGCAATTAATCTTAATATGGATGCAAATTCTTCTTCTGAAGAGTTTTTATCCTCGTTTTTTATTATTTTTTCCTGAACCTCTTTTTTTTCTTCCATTGTTATATGATGTTTAACTTGTATTTAATTATTTCTTTCTTTTTTAATAGATTTATGGAGAGGTTAAGTTTATAAATTTTTATTTATTGTTTCTTTGATGAAAGTTTCAATGAACACTTCAAAGAATGCTTCAGTGGATGCTCTAGTAAACGCGGGATTTTTTCAAAAATGGTATACGCGCGTTATTGGAGTGTTTTTTATTTTGATTGTAATTAGCTTGAGTTTGGATTTTATTGCGAATGGGCATACTCCGGAAAGCTGGCATAAAATTTTCCATGTTCTGCTTGGCGTGATTGTTTTGTTTCATTGGAATAACCAGAATTTCTATCGAGGATTTTGTTTAGCTAATGGAGCTTTCTTCAGCTTTGTTGCGCTGTTCGGATGGGTTTGGATGGATTTTGCAGGGCTTGATGCATTTAATTTCTTAGATAGTGTTTTGCATTCTATTGTTGGTGTTTTGGGATTGGCGATTGGGTTTTTGAGGAGATGAAAATATCCGAAGGTATGACTATATAGTTTGTGCAGACAAAAATTTAGATAATTTTTATTTCGCATATCTTTTCTTATGGATTGTAAGATATCTCCTTAGAAAATAGCTGACAAAACTATCCTCGTCTTTTCTTAGAGCTTTATAATAAGATTTCCTTTTTTTATACTCAATAATTAGCATAGGATAACCAGCATGCCATAAAATATGATTCGTTAATAATCTTCCAATTCTTCCATTTCCATCTCCAAAAGGATGAATCTTCTCAAATTTATAATGAGCCCTTGCTGATAATTCAACAGTATGCATTTTACTTTTATTAATAAATTCTATTAGTGAATTCATTAAATTATTGACTTCTTGCCAATCTGGCGGAAGATAAGGACCAACTCTTACTAAATAATCTCTAAATCTTCCTGCAATATCTGATTTTGTTTCACTAAACATTTCTTTATGCCATTTTAGAAGAAGCATATTTGTTATTTTTTCTTTTTTATCTAACATCTGTAAAAATACTTTATTATGCTCTTCAGTTTCTTTTATATCTCTCAATGGCTTGTTTGGGGCCATTTTATCCTGAATAATTTCACGAGTTTCCTCTAATGTAATAGTAGAGCCTTCTATTGCATTAGTATTATAAGTAAAAGCAATAGCAATCTCCTCTTTTTCTTTTTCCTTTATAGAGTTAGGGAGTTTTTTCCATTCAGCTTGAAAATGTTCTTTTATTTTATTTAGCTTGCTATGCAACTCATCTTCAAATTGTTTTTTGAATTGGGTTTTGATTTCGTCTATATTCTCCGGGATTTTTAAACCAAGATATTTTTCTCTTGTAATTACTTTATGCCCCTTTCTAAAAGAATATTGCAAGTAGAAATATTCTTTCTTGCCTTTTTTTCTTTTTATAATTCTCATGTATAGATTACCATGACAAAGTATTTAAATTTTTTCTTTTTTATTAGAATGTAATGGTAAGAGCAGATAGTTGTTGCTATAGCGAAAGACAAAAATATTTGAGCAGCTTTTTGGTCTTCCGCTAACACAGAAAACTTTTAGTTTTCTGTGCCGTCAAGAATGCAATTGTTAGCATTCTTGAGGTAGTCAAAGACAAATTCTGCTCAATTTTCAAAGTCTTTGACTATATTAAAATAATTATATGGAAGTATAGTGAAAAACATAATTATAGAGAACTGCATGGCTTATGTCTTATTTATTTTGCAGTTCTCTATCTGGAAAACTGCGACGATATACGCTATAAGTTACGCAGTTATCCATAATTGAGCAAAATGTATGTTTTTCCCTTGATAGTCAAGGCATAAA
>CAYJQP010000021.1:0-11707 GCA_964372385.1 Candidatus Woesearchaeota archaeon
CAATCCTTAATCATTTAGCATGCATCTCTTTATAATGAAATGCGTTTTTTCTTAATTTAATTTCTGTCGCATGTAATCTTTTTCTCCATTTTTTCTTAAATGCACCCAATATGCTCATAAAAGGAATATTAAAAGGAAACTTTAATTTATGAGGAATTACAACTGTAAAAACACCCATAACGTGATATTTAGCAGCAAGATTCAAAGCCAATTGCGCACCAAAACTAACTCCCCCAATTACAATCTCTCTGCCTTTTTTCAAATCCTTTTTTAACCCTCTTTCTGCTTGTTCTAAAAAATCTTCATACTCTAATTTATCTAAATCCTCAATTTTTGTTCCATGTCCTTTAAGTCTTATAATTCTAACATTGGCATTGAATTTTTTATGTAAATACTCCCCTAATCCATTAAAATCAGTCGGACTACCGGTATAACCATGAATAAGAAAAAATTCTTTTTTGCTATTTGCTTTTAAATTTATACTTCTTGCCCTTTCATGAATCTTTGTCTTATCCATTTTTGAACAATATATAGAAAAACAAGAACAATAATTATAAATGTTATTGCTAATTGAAGATTTTCAAATATAGAAATTATAGAATTAAATCCTTGTGCAGTCAGCCATCCCAATGAAACAAGAATGCCTGCCCATAATAAATTAACAATAGAATTATAAGCCAAATATCGCGCAAAACTTATTTTTCTGCCCCCCATATATAAGACTAAAAGTATTCTTGTTCCCACTAATAATTTAGCTATTGAAATAATCAACAAATCTTTCCCATGGCTTACTTTCTCAATATTACTCTCTAAACTTTTATATTGTTTTGAGATTTTTTTCCATTCTTTAAATTTTATAAATAATTTTGATCTTGCAATAAAAAACCATATAGAATCCATTGTAACCATACCAACACAGCTGGATATTGTTATTATCAAAAACCCAGTTAGATTTTTGACAAACAAAAATGCAACAGCAATTACGCCCAATTCTCCTCCCCCAATTATTGGAGCTAAAAACGCCAATAGAGGCACATAATACACAAGCCATGGAAAATAGCTTAAAAGCCACAAACTAATATCACCTTCCATATCATATTAAAATAAATCAACTTTTAAAGACTATGTGTTATAATGTTGTGTCGTATGACTCCCCATAAGCAACACAGTCCGCCAGGCCAGAGTTTGTTTATAACTAAATCTTTCTCAAATAAAATATCATAAAAATGCACTTTTCCAAGCAATTACAATACCAATCACTACTCAAGAAAAATCGTTCGCTCAAAAGATTTAAAATGCGAATCTCCAGTTAAAATCTTTGCATTTTCTAAAAAAGCAGTAGTAAGAATAAAAATATCAGCAAAACTTATGCCTTTTATTTTCTTTTTCGTTTCTTGATAAATTTTTCCAAATTCCAGAATAATGATGTCATTAATTCCAGCAATTCTGGAATGAATTTTAATAAAACTTAAATATTTCCGTATATCCCATCCTTCTTGATGTGCACGATAACTCAATTCAAGTAAAACAATAACAGGTGTGATAACATCTTCACTTTCCAGATAATTTTTTACAATGTTCCCTTGTTTAGAACCTCTAAAATATTCAATCCATGCATATGTATCAAAAACTACTGCCATCTTTGGTTGTCTTTCCAGATTTTATCCCTCTCTTTTGAGCTAAACTTTTTTGTTTTTCCTTTTAAACTTCCAAAAAGGTCTTTTTGAACTTGCTCTTCTTTAATTATCATCTCAAGTAGCAGTTTGTCAAATGATTCAATCTTTTTTCTTTCTTTTAATTCACGTAGAATCTCAAAAGTTTTTTCTTTTAGAGCTATAGTTTTCATGTAATTTATAAGTTATAATTTATATTTAAATCTTATGGTTTTGTTAGACAAATGCAAACCAAAAATATATAAACATCCCTTTTAAATGATAACTATGTCTAAAACTGATATCACAAGAAGAAGCCTACTAAAAAAAAGTCTTTTAGGAGTAGCAGGCACAACAGGATTAGTAAGTTTATTAATCACAAAATCAAGTTGTAATAAACCATGCGGAAGAAGGCGCGGTAACAAGATAATAGTGCTTCCACCATATGAAAACCCTCGCTGGCAAGATATCTCAGATTTTACCGACGGTTCTTTAGAAAACGGATTTAATTTTGATTTCGGTGAATATGTAGAATCTGGTAATTTTGTAGAAATCAACAACAGAGAATACTCGTTAGACTCAATTGGAGCAGTCATTCAGCACAGAGGAAAGCAATTCACAATAACAAATCTCAATAGGAAAGAAAACGGAATATCAATTGATTTAATAGAAGGCAATGATTTTCTAGCTTTTAATTCCATAGGAGACTCACAAAGAATAAATTTAGATGAGCGAGAATACACTATAACTTTAGGAAGAATAGAATCATCAGAGGGCTTTCCTCAAGTTTCTTTAATTGTAAACGGCAACATTATTAATTTGGAAGAAGGCAAAGCACACCTTGGAGATTTATCTCTTTGTCTTAATTTAAGAGAATATCAAAGCACAGGAAGAATAGAATTATTTCTGTCACATCATCATTTAAGTTCTCGTCCGGACTTAGGAGATGACACAGAATTTTCCGCTCTTGAAAAAACTTTAATTCTTTCAGAAAGCCATGACATGCCGAGAGAGCAATATCACGAAAACAAATATAACAATCAAACACAGTCAAATTCTTATTTTAGACTTGATGCAATTCAAGGCGCGCTAGGAACAATAGAGCCGATAAGATTTAGAAGAATTGAAAAAATACGAGTTAACACTCAAGGAATCTCAACTCCGAGCAGATTTGCAACATCTCACGATGTAGAAATAAAAGAGCGAGATAGACAGCAAGCACAGAGAGAAATTCCACAAGAGTTTTTCGACCAATCTCTAGAAAATTCTTTTATTCTAGATTTCTCTGAAGACCCAATTGAAACACGAACAGGAGGTTTGGAAAATCAAGTTCCTGGCCTTAGAATTACTTACCCTCAAGAAATGTTTAGTTACCGAATCCTAACTCAAACTCCTGAAGGCGAAAAAGAATTTCTAATCCGCTATATAGGAGTTGACACGTCTTTAACTCCAACATCAAGAGGAGACATTTTCTACCCAAGAAATGCAATTTTTACAGAAATCTTGGAAAATCCAATAGAAGTAATTTTTCAGCCAAATATCCCCCAGCTTATTGAAGCAAGCGATGGAGAATATATTTTAACATTAAGAGAGGTAATAATTCCGGGAGCAGGAGAAGTAAGCAGAACACAACAATTAAGATTACTAGAATACCTGTTTGAAATAGAAAAAAATGGAAAAACCCAACAGCTTTGTGTCAGAGCACTGCATTATGCTAGCCCAAATAGAACAGGATCATTAAACATTGATCCGGATCTTTCGCCTTACATTAACCAGAGTCCAACAAGAGTAAGAAGTGCCCAAAGCCATAGTTTTTTCATATCAGAAAAGAAATTTTCCTCTGTAGCTGATTTTTACGATGATAATCAATTTTCAGGACAAAAAGCAATTGCAGCCATCCACAACGATAGCCCAGCAAGAGGCCAAATATCAGCCTATACTTTAGCAAATCGTTTCAATGGAGAAATTCAGCCAAATGCATATTTCAGAGTTCTCGCCGACTTTGGCGTCCAGGAATTCCAAAGAATTCCAAATACTACAACAAGATACAGAATTATAGAAAATCCAGTTATCCAAGACCCAACACAATTTGAACAGGGCTACATATTAAGAATTCACAGAATAGAAAAAATAAATCTTGAACAGTAATCTATTTAAGTCAATTCGTTTTTAATTAAAAATGAAAAAAAGAGGTATTATCGTTTTGCTATTAATTCTATTATTGCCATTCATAACAGCAGTTCCAACATGTGAAGACATTTATGTTCCAGAACCAAATGCAGAAAATTCTTTAGACATCACATTTCTAATTGATGGCTCATTTGATACAGGAATTGTTCGTAACCAAATTAATGACTTTGTAGAATTATTAATCAATACAAATCCGTTTAATGAATTCTCTGATAAGATAAATATAAGATTTGTTGTTCCAGACGAAATTAATGATTTGGGTTGCTGTTTAATTGATTCTCCAGAACAGCCCGCGCCGACTTGCAATCATGTGAAAGTTATAGACGAAGCAGTAATCTGCCCCGAGACAGATGAAATAATAATTTTTTCCTCTAATGGTAATGAAGAAGATGGTGCTTGCTTTGATCATGGTGGAGTTGCAGGGTTTGGTCAGCACTCGGTTTTATACAATAATCTAGACCCAGTAGATATTAGAGATACTTCTAAAACTATCTTACACGAAATTGGGCACTCTATGGCTTTTCTCGATGACGAATATAATGATACAGAAAGAGACAGTATAGGTAGAAGTCTAGATTTCATTTTTGCACCAAATTGTGAGAAGAATCCTATCTTAGAAGAAGGGCAAGCCCCTATATGCCCAAAATGGAGAAATGTTCAGGGAACAGGATGCTTTCAAGGATGTACATATGATGATTGGTATAGACCAACTAGAAGAAGTTTAATGAGAGACCACGACTTCCCGCCGAGTCCAGTAGACATCATTCAATTCCGCAGCGCAATTAATCGCTATGTAAATTATGTTCAAGAGCCAGCAACAATAGAGATACATCCAAGAACAGAAGATTTCATAATCCAAAAGTTTCTTGAAAATAACAATGACTGGATTGTTGGAACAATTCCGAATACACAATTCTCTCAAAACTTAGAACAATTAAACAACCCTACTGATGAAGAAATCGTTAACACACTAATTGATGGAATAGTCAAGCATGCAATTGCAGGTCTTACTTTAGAATTCTACAATTGCCATGATTACAGATTTGAAGGCGAAGTTAACCCAGAAATAGCAGTTAAATTTAACGATATGGATATAACACACAGGTTTGGAAATAATATGGATGTGACTTTTGATATGAATCTTAGATTATCAGGCCAAGCTTCTCTAAATGCCGATGGAGAGATTATAGGATTTGACCCACAAGATCCATTAAGAATTGTCAGAAGTTGCGATGACCTTCTTGAAGTAAGCTGGGACACAGAAGTTCCATTCACTATAATTGCAAGACTGCATTTTGCTGAAGGCCCTCTAGGAATTGTCAGAGTAGATCCAAGAATTACAGAAATTATAATACCTGAAAGAAACGATATCAATTTCGAAATAGACGACGAGTCATTAGCAATTTTAGGATTTATGACAGATGTAATAACTAGTTTATTGGATCAAAATCAATTTACAACCTCCTACAATTTCGCTAGCAATTTAGAAGAGGATATTTATTCATACAAAGATGAATTTAACGCAAATTTAGACGAATTTGGATTTTCACTGAAAGCATCTATGGATATTCTAAGCATTGAACAATTAGCAAATATAGGGAAACCGCACGGAATGATATTGGATTTATATGCTAAAGACACAGCTACTACAAGAGGTGTTGAAATAGCCACAGGAAACGGCCCATTAAGAATTTCAGGAATGATTAATTATAACACTCCTCCTGAAGAATTAGGAAGAAATAAACATGAATGTGTTCAGGATATACCATTAAACTTCAATCCAATAGATTACTCAAGATATAACAGAGTTATCGGCTCTTCTCCAAACAATCCTTTCGTATCTCTCAAATTCTCTCAAACATATATTAACTGGTTCATTGCAACATTATTTAACGACGGATACTTCTGCTCTGATAAAACAATTCCTGTATCTGACAATCCTGACTTCGTTCCTTTTGAATTTCCATTTAGAATTACAGAAATAAGATATGAATTAAGCCCGCTCAATCCACCCTATGTAAATTTTGAGACTCTAGAAGACATAAACAACGATGGCATAATTGACATTAATCACGATGTTGTCTCATCAGGAGAAGCAGATATAAATTTGTTTATAACATTTGAATCAGAAGGTGAACCCATCACAGAAGAGATGATAGCAGAAATAAATTACCTCGTTCCATTCGTGCTTGCAGAAACAGAATCAATAATATCCGGAGATAATCCTTCTTTGTCACAAAGCAGTTTTAGGTCAGATATAGAAAAATTAGTAATTGAAATCAATAATATTCAATGTATCTCAAATGAACAGCTTTGTACTTTTATCAATTCAAATGAAGAAATAAGAGATAGTTTCATTCAAGAAATAAAGGAGAACATAGCATCACACATGGACAGGGCGCTTCATGACATACAAATTAATCCAGTCAGAGATATTGGTTTAGATTTTGGAACTGTAGGTGAAGACTATTTCACACCCGGAATTAATTTAAGTTATGGAGAATATGTTGGAGAAGTAATCACAAGAAACATTGAAGACAAATGGTTAACTTATGAATTTAACCTGCGTCCAAAGTGTCCAAATGGTTGCAATCCTCCCTCGCCGGCCAGAATTATCTTTTTAGAAGAAGTTTTTTACAAGTATATTCAGTCGCCCGATATATCAATTCCAAACATTGAATGTGCTGGAAATTTATGCAAGTGCACAAAACAACCAAATGTCAATAGTCAAATTTGTATAGACTACCTTATCTCCGCCGGAGCAGTAGAAAATACAGGAGGCTTGCATCACTTTGTTAAGGTTGGCTATGACTCTCTTGACGACCTCCCATCCTACAATTTTAATCTAATTAATTGGAATACATACCGAGATTCTCCTGGAAGAACTTACTATGTTTATTTAGCAGAAGAAAATACATACAATAGACTTTTAAGAGAAGATAATTTTCTTGTAAATACGGGCTCAACAATTCATAAGTTTACAGTAGACGCAACACAAGTAATAGCATTTAAATCTCAAGACCAAGAAAGCGGGGTTCTGCAGGATTTAGAATGTATAGGAGCAGTTATTGTTGAGCGTTCTCCAGACATGTTATCTAATTATTTACAGCCAGTGTTAATTGATGTAGAAGAAAGACTGCGCTCAGATGTAAATGACTTATATGTAGTTTGTGACAGAGATGAATATCCAGAAGATTATGACACTATAATTTTCCCAGCTCAAACATCAATTTCCATACCCCCGTAAAATGAAATTAAAAATAATAATGATAATTACAATTGCAATCTTTCTAGTTTTAGCCATATTCATTGCTTTTGTTCCCAAAACAAAAATAACAGGAAAAGTGGCTAGTGAAAACTGCAATTTTATTCGTGGAGATGCAAATACAGACAGAAATGTAGACATTACAGATGCTATATCTACTTTAAACTATTTATTTGCTGGCGGTAGTTCCCCGCAATGCGGAGACGCAGCAGATGCAAATGACGACGGCAGAATTGATTTGACAGATCCTATTTATACATTAAACTTTCTATTTCAAGGAGGCCCACAACCACCAGCCCCTTCTCCAGAAGAAGGAACAGATCAAACTTCTGATGCTCTTTCATGTTTTAATCTTCCAGATTCTGTTTGTTCATCAACCGCGTCACTTCCAACACTGGGGCGAATGACAGGAGCAGGAAATTGTGGAGATGATTTTATATCTCAACAACAGATTGAAACAACAGACACATACTGCTGTTATGGAGGAATCTCTAGCACTCCTTGCTCGCAATTAATTACATATTCAGAAATCTCAAAAAATACAGAGACTCCTTTCAGCAATATCAAAGCATGTTCATTTAATTTAAATGGCGAGGGATGCGATACATATGATAAATATCATTTCGTGTCAAAGTCGGAAAATCAACAAGTTCATCCAACATCTCTAACAACACCCTTTGGCAATGTTTATATTACATGGGAACAAGCCGGAGGGGAAGTTCAAGCTATCTATCTATGTGATTTGTCAATAAGTGATAAAGTAGAAAATTGTGATCCAGAATTTGTTTCAGAAGGAGAAAACCCTGTCATAACTTTAGTAGATAGAGGTCCATATATAATTTTTGAAAAGAATAGCAATGCAGGAAGAG
Organism: Candidatus Woesearchaeota archaeon; assembly: GCA_964372385.1. Classification (GTDB taxonomy): domain Archaea; phylum Nanobdellota; class Nanobdellia; order Pacearchaeales; family GW2011-AR1; genus JAUSIK01. The sequence continues at coordinate 7,977 of CAYJQP010000021.1, forward strand.
AGATAATTGCTTATAATATCCAGACTAATAGGCCAATAACAATTCTTTCATTAGAATCAGATTCTCCGCCGGGAGAATACAGGCTAAATCCAATAGCCAAGCACAATTACTTGCTATACAGATTAAAAGAACAGAATGCCTACAGTTTATATCTTTGCTACCTCGGAACAGATTTAAACTGCAATCCTTCTTTGCTCTCAACTGCTCAAATAGATTTGCCACAAGCTGGCGATATTTCTCCAACAGGAGGAGTTCTCACAGCAATTAAAAATGATCAAAACTCTTACGATATCATATACTTTGATCCATTCTCCAGCCCAATTACAGTCCAAATAAATTCAAGGTTAGTAGAATCCCCCAAGATTATTTCTTTTAGAAAACAAGGTATAGTTAAAGAAGATCCATTTAATCATTTTGCAGTTTGGAAAGAGGCATTACCCGGTTCAAACAAAGTTTTTATAAAATCAATAAAAGAATCTCCATCACTTTATGAATTTCAAACTCCAGGTTATAGTGCAACCGGATTATTTGTTTCTTGCGAAAATTCTGATTTTCAATGTTTAATAGGAACAAACTTAATCGGCCCAAAAAAATCCAATCCTTCTTATAGACCAGATAGAGAAAGCGGGAATTTCGTAAATGAAAAACCCCTTTGCGATGTTTCCTATCTTCCTTTGCTTGGAGATAGAAATCAAGAAGGTGGCTGTCTCAGAAGAATTTAAAATCCCTCTCTGCTTTCCTAAAAAATGAGAGAATTCATCTATTATTCCAGAACAGCCCCGACGCATGGCAGTTACGTGAATGAAAAAGATCTCTATGAATCAGGGCGTTTGGACATACCAATACATTCAGTAATAGCATCATTCTTTCTAAGCCAGAAAATAAGAACAGATGTAAAACTCAATCTTGTTTTCGCAGGTCCTCCAAGCAGTCCAAAGCATTTGGAATTACAGCCAGTAACAGAAGGGAAAACAGGGCTTCATAAAATTTATATCAATAAAAAAAATATTGCAGGTATCCTAAAAAAAATGCTCTATAAGACAAGAGAAGGAAAAAAAACTGAGGTTTTTCCAGGTTTCTGGATTCAAGATAAAACATTCTTAGAACTTGTTGAAGAACTATGCAAAGAAAAAAGAAACATCTATATTTTAGATCCAAGAGGCGAGGATATAAGAAAAGCTGAAATAAAAAAAGACCCTATTTTTATTTTAGGAGACCATCGCGGACTTCCAAATAAAGAACTTAAAAGACTTAAAAAACTCTGCAAGCCAATAACAATCGGCAGAAGAACGTATTTCGCCTCGCACACAATAGCAGTAGTCCATAACGAACTGGACAGAAGAGAAGAAGCAGGATTACTCTGACTCCTATTCCAGCAAAATATTTATATACATAAACATATTCACAAGTAAATGTCAAAGATAATTAGAAAATCAATTTCAAGATGGAACAAATACAAACGTTAATACACCAACCGCCGATACAGAAAAACTTCCTAGACATCACGAATAGGATTTAGCTATTATAACAAGTTGGAACTGCTCGCATATAACAAAAAGCATTTTTAGAGAATGAAAAATTTGGATTAAGATTGATTAAATAAAACAAGTATAAATTACTATAATTCTATTATAACAATAATTATAAAGCCTTCAATTAATATCAATACTCATGGTAAAAGGAGCGTCAATAAAATTTACTTCCTATCAGGAATCTGTTCAAAGATTATTAGGACTTTTAAAAGTCCAGAATGAACTAAAAAAATACGATAAAATAATTCTTAAGCCCTACATAAAAGATTCAGAAACTTACACAAAAAAAGAATTCTTGGAAGAAGTATTGAAATTCTGTATGGCGAATAAAAACCCCGTCAGCAGTGTTTTCATCGCAGAAGGCGCAGACGGCGAAGACACAACAGAGCTTTTTGAGAATATCGGCTATCAAAAGCTTGCTGAAAAATACGGCATCGGGCTCATAGATTTAAACAATACAGAAACAGAAGAAGTTGTCAATGCAGATTTCTTGAAATTTGAAGAAATAAAATACCCTAAAATCCTTCTTGAAAGCTGCGTCATTTCACTCACTCCTCTGCAAGCCGACGAGGAAACAGGCATGATAACCTCACTTTCCAACATGCTCGGCGCATTTCCTTCACAGCACTACTCCGGCTTTTTTTCTTTAAAGAAAAATAAAATAAGAAAATGGCCGATTCATTATTCAATTCACGACATCCTAAAATGCAAGATGCCGAATTTCGCAGTAATTGATGCTTCACAGCAGGGCAATATCATTGCAGGCCTGCCAATCCACATAGACAAAACAGCCGCCAATCATCTTGGCAAAGAATGGAAATCAATCCAGCATCTAAAATTAGCCAGCGAATCCTTTGCTTCCGCATTAGGAAAAAAACCCGAAGAAAAAAAACAAGAAAAGGAAGAAACACAAGAGTAATTTTTTTACCAATTTGGTATGTCTTTCCCGTCAAGAATGCAATTGCCAGCATTCTTGAGGTATAGAGAACTGCGCAGGATATTAACCGATAACTGCTAAAACTTGCCATGTAAACAACGCAGTTACAGAGATCCCTGTGATTATGTTATATTTTGTCATGGAATCTCTGTCTATACATTCCAGTTTTTTAGTAATACAATTAACAGAAATGTGTATATCCGTAGTAAAGGCGCAAACGGTAGAAAATCAGAGTCCTTTGCTATCTTAGCAATATTTTTCAGCAAACACCTATTGCAAAGCTAAAAAATTATCAGCAAAAACTATATTAACTCCTTCTTCTTCACACAAACATGAGAAAATCAATTCGCCTTTTCATCACTGGCTCAATTCAGGGAATTTTTTTCAGGCAGTATATTAAAGACCAGGCTGACAAAAACAAAATTAACGGTTATGTCAGAAGCTTGGAAGACGGCAGAGTAGAAATTTTCATTGAAGGAATAGTTGACAATGTAAATAGCATGGTTCAAATTTGCAAAACAGGCCCTCCGCATGCAAAAGTCCGCAGTGTAGAAGAAAAGCCGGTAACATTCCAAGGATTTAAAGAATTCAAAATCCTCTCAATTTAATGAAAAATTTTAAATTGCCATTAATCTTATTGCTTTTGGCTTTGATATTATTAGCCTTCATTTTATTCAAAATGCAAAAAAATCAACAGCAGAAAATCTGCATAAATTCAGAATGTTTTAATGTAGAAATTGCAAAAACATTTCTTGAAAAAGCAAACGGATTAATGAACCGCACTCATCTTGGCAATGATGCCGGAATGCTCTTTATTTTTTCAAGCGAAGCAAAGCATTCATTTTGGATGAAAAACACTTTAATTCCTTTAGACATTATCTGGATTTCAAAAGACAAAAAAATTGTCCACATAGAACACAATGTCCAGCCATGCGAGTCGTTTTTCTGCCCTTCTTACACACCCAAAGAAAAAGCCCTTTATGTTTTGGAAATCAATGGAAATCTTTCCCAAGAATACAATTTTAAAGAAGGTGATGATGTCGTATTTAATTTAAGATAGGCAATTATATCAATAAACATTTATTTAATTTTTTACAGCTATAAACTCAATATCAATAAATAATAATCCAGAATTGCAAGAATGTTTAACAGATATTTTATAATTAATTATCTTCAATAGAAATATTTAGTTATTTCCTGTTCCAAGATATCTTAACCGCATAAAATAATCTAATCCACTAACTATTTAAACTATTTTCAAC
>CAYJQP010000022.1:0-11292 GCA_964372385.1 Candidatus Woesearchaeota archaeon
GCCAAATCATTATTTTATAGAAAATAATTAATGATAAAACATCTGTTGGATATTACTTGCAATTCGGAATTATCTTTGGCATTTTGAAGGTTATAGCTATAAAATTAAAAAATTAGGGTTTTCAACTAATCACTTAGAAATATAAATTTATTTAATCTCTTTTTCAAAATCATCCAGATTGCCTGATAGTTCTTTTATTGCTTTTGCTAAAATATCTTTTGCAGGCATTTGCCCGAATGATTCTATCATGAATAAAAGCTCTTCTGAATCGCTTACAGAGTTCTTGTCTATTTTTAGGATTTCGTCAATTGCTGCGTCGTTTAAATCACAGAGCCATTTGCTTCCTTTTTTCTCCTTGAGAATTGATTTTGCGTTTTCTATAATCTTGTCTATTTGCTGTGATGATATAATCTCTAGAATATGGCGATAGAAGCACAAGCCCGGCGTGTATTTGTCGTGCTCAATGCCTTTGCCTAATACTGCTGTGGCGATTAGTTCAAGCTTGTTATTTTCATTGAGAATTGTAATAGGTATTTTTTGATATATAATTTCGGCATGCCCCTTGAGATCGCCCGCATAAACTGTGCATGGGCCATTTTTTACCAACTTTAAATCTATCTTTGTTTTCTCACTCATACCTTTCTCGGTTTTCAAAGGTATCAAGCCGAGTCTGTGAGCAAGTATCTCGTCGTAAAGCGCAGAGTCATTCTTGAAAATCTCTGCTTCATCTATTGCGAGAGTTGGAACTTCAAGAACAGAGCGCCTTATAGCGTTGGCTAACGGCTCATTTGCCTCTATTCTAAGGATTATTTTTTCCTGTGTGTTTTCTATGATTTCCATTTCACAGTAAAGAGAAAATACGGTTTTTAAAGCTTTAGACTCGCCTTCCTCGCCTGCCGCCCTTCTTCTTTGGGCCTCCGCGGGGGAAGCGCGTTGTGTCTAAAATGTTAATTATTCTAAAGCCCTCTTTGCCGAGAGTTTTAACGGCGGCGTGCGCACCCGGACCATGGCCCGGTGCATTTGTTTTAGCTTTCATTCTGACATACAAGCTTGTGATGCCTAAATCTCTCGGCCTTTCAGATGCTTTTTTTGCCACGAACATTGCAATTGTTGGATTTGCTTTCAGCCTGCTGTGCTTTGTTATCATTCCTCCGCTTATTCTTGAGAGCGTATTTCCTGCAAGGTCTGTCACATGAATAATTGTGTTGTTGGAAGAACTGAAGACATATGCAATTCCTGTTTTTTCGTCTTTCTTTTTTTCTTTTTTTATTTCAATCTCTTCTAATTCTATTTCAACCGGCAATTCTTCCTTTTCCTTCATTAGATTTTCTTCTGTCATTTTTACTCTGTTTTAATTTCCTGAGCTTTTTGCTCCGGGATATTTTTATTTTTTTGTTTTACAGTAATTGCGTTCTCCTCTGAAACAGGCACTATGTAGCTGGGAGCAGTGACTGTTTTTCCGTTGACTAAAATATTTTTATGAACAATCATCTGCCTTGCCTGCTTTACTGTACTAGCTAAGTTTTTTTCTACAATAATTGTTGCAAGCCTTCTTTTAAGCAAGTCTTCTAATTTCAAGTCAAGAATATCAACTCTTGATTTTATGCCCAAGCCAAGATTCTTTAATTTATTGAAAAAATTCTCCTGCTGTTCAACTGGCGCGCCTGCGAGAGCCATTGCTCTTTTTCTGAAATACTTAACTTTTGCAAGCGCCTTCCATATTTCTCTTTTATTTTTCAGCCCGTATTTTTTCAGGAGAACATTTTCTTCTTCTATTCTTGACTTCTCAAATGGCTTCATTGGCTTTGCATAAAGTTTTTTTTTGCGTATCATTTTGTTTCTTTCACCTCTTTAGTTTTTCTCTTTACTCCCACAGATTGCCTGCTTGATTTATTTCTGAAATGAGATCTTGTTCTCTGGCCTCTTGATGGAAGGCCGATGGCATGCCTTAATCCTCGATAACTCTTGATTTTTCTAAGTCTCTTTATGTCAAATTCTTTTTTAATATCTAAATCTGAACTGTAATAATGCTTTGTTTCGCCAGTTTCTGGGTCGTAGCGTCTGTTTTTTAAGAATTCAGGGATTGGCAATTCTTTTAGAAATGATTCTATTTTTTGTATATCTGCTTTTGACAAATCTGAAATTTTTCTGGATTTTGGAATTTGCAGCTCGCCGCACAGCGCGTGCGAGACGCTCCAAGAAACGCCTTTTATTCTTGTCAAACCAGTATAAATATTTTTTGAAGAGGGAATGTCGTAGCCTAAAATTCTAATTAGCATGTCTACTGATTCTTTAGGAATACTTTTTTCTTTGGGAATATTTTTCTCTTCTGCCATTTTATTTTACGAACAAATTAAATCTTTGCTTTTGCGAGAGCTCGTCTATAATTCTTTTTTCTACAGCTTTTTTTGGGTCAGGCACATTTGCCACCCTTTTCTTTATGTCCTCAAAAGAGGCAAAGGGTTTTTCCTGTCTCGCTTTTATTACTTCCTGCATGTGTTTCTGACCGAAGCCAGGCAGAAGCTCAAGCTGATGAAGCCGCGTGTTTACTGCTTGAGCACTATTAAAGAAATCAACAAATTTCTTCTCCTGTTCATTAACAACAGACTCAATGAACTCATGCAGTTGTATCTTCGCAGATTCTGTAAGCTTTTCAAGAGAAAGCCTCCCTGCAATATAATATATTTTATCTCTCTTCTCTGGGCCTATATAAACTTTTTCTTTTTGCTGCAAAGAAATGCCTCGCCTTGGAACCAGCTCAAGAAGCGTGATGGTTTTAACTCCGACAGCTTGGGCTACAGGAACCATTTTCTTTGCCATTGGATAGCCATAAGGCAGGTAATCTAGTACCATTGCATATTCTTCTTTCTGCGTCATTTTCAGTATTGTTTTGTGAGTTCAAGTATTGCATTTATTTCTTCTTCGTTAAGATTTACTTCTGTGAATATTCTGCTGACTTCTTCAGGACTTTTAGGAAGAAAGTCAATTATTTTTACTATGTTGAAATCTTTGATTTTTGGATTTTTAAGAGCGCTTATTTCTTCTTTTAGCTTGAGAGCTTTTTCTTTTGTTAATTTTGACGATTTTTTAAGATAATCCAAGATAAGCTTGTTTTCTTCTGTTTCTTCAATGTATTCTTTTGTCTCGGCAAGCGAGAGCGGTGTTTTTTCTAGTATCATTTTAAGCTTCTATTTTCTTTAGGTGTATTGGTTTAATTAAGTATGTTTTTGGCTTGTTCAAATCTTTGATTTCAATTTCGTAGGCGCTGCCTCGCCTGCCTATTATTTTGCCTGTTTTTCCCTGCAGTCTTTTTGGGTATCCGAACTTAATGGAAAGCTCGCGCACTACAGCTACACTGTCTCCAGTATTAAAAAACTGGAAGTATCTTGTGAAGGAAAATCTTCCTTTCTGCCTTGGTTTCTTTCGTTTTAACATAAAAATTAGTGTAGAATATGGTATATAAAGATTTTGCAGAGCAAAATCTTTTTGATTTTTAGGAGGCAGGTTGTTTGGTTGAGGGTTATTGAGAAATTAGCATATTAAAAGTTAATAATATTTATCGCCTTAATATCGCATCCTATTTCTATTAACTGAAGAATTGATTGGCATGTCTTTTGTAACAGAGCCTTGGTATAAATCTCCAACGTCTCTGGCATTTTCCATGTTTTTTATTATCGCATTGAACATTCTTTCTCCCCAGACTTTGTGACCGCAGGACTTGCATACATCTACAACAACATCGTCGGCAATTTTTATTTTACAATAGATGCAGTTTTTCATTCTTATCCTCTTGTTTTAATTTTAAACAGAGATAGGTATTTAAAGATTTCTTTGTTTGAATTTTTATGAAATTCAGCAGAAAAGAAACTATGGATTTGTGGCTTGCGGGCTTTTTAATTTCTTTAGCATTCGCTATCTTGCTGAGCGGAGGATATAAATCAATATTGTCTTTTAATTTTGATATTGTTATTGTTTTTGTTATTTCTTTTTTTACTGCGGGAGTTGGTTTTTTGCTTCATGAGTTGATGCATAAATTTGTCGCGCAGAAATATGGATTGCGGGCTGAATTCAGGGCTTTTTATAACATGCTTTGGCTTGCCCTGCTGTTTTCTTTTTTTGGATTTATATTTGCTGCGCCCGGGGCTGTTTTTATTCATGGCTTTATGAACAGAGAGAAAAATGGCAGGATTTCGTTGGCAGGGCCTGTGACGAATATTATTTTGGCTGTTTTGTTTTTGGTTTTGCTATTGACATTTGGTAATGAGGGCTTGCTTGGATATTTTTTTAGCACAGGCTTGACGATAAATGCACTGCTTGGAGCTTTCAACATGATTCCTGCAATGCCTTTTGATGGAGCTAAAGTTATTGCTTGGAATAAAGGCGTTTATTTTATTACTTTAGCAATCGCCGTCGGGCTTTGGATTGTGAGTTTTGTTTTTTGAAAGCTTGTTTGTTTGATAAAACATGGTGACGAGAAAGATATTTTAACTAAAGGTATATTAAATATGAATGAAAGAAAAGATATTGGTTCTTTTTTTTTAAAAATTAGTTTATTTGTTTTGCTGATATTATTAATTACTAGAGTTTGGAGATAAAAAATGAAAGATATTTTGGAGAGTTTATCAATAGCAGCTCAAATATCTGCTTATATTCTGGGAATTATTGCTGCAATTCAGATAATAAAAATAATTCTCGGCGGCAGTTGGGTAATAGAAGATGTTATATTGGCGCTGGTCATATTAACTGTAACAATTTGTTTTGGCATTATGGGTTATTTTATTAATATAAACAACAGAATATCAAAAGTTGAGAAAATTGTGCATGGGCATATACAATGGCATAGAGGCAAGGAATTTAGAGAAATTGGCTTAACGAGAAAGACTTAAAAAGAATATTTACTTGATTTTTATATGAGAAAAGGGATTTTAATTTCTGCTGTGATTATAGCATTAGTTATTGTGGTGGCTATTATTTTTGGATTGCAGGGCGCTAAAAAGACATCTGAAAGTGAGGGGGAGAGCATAAAAGTTGTTGCCTCTGCTGAGCAAAATGAAGTTGCGCAGGAAGAAGAGGAAGAACAGCCATCTGAACCTGAAACTTCTGGAAATTCAGAGAGTCCGCAGACGCATACAATTACAATAAGCTCTTCTGGATTTTCGCCGGCAAGACTTGAGATTAATGCTGGCGACAGCGTTGTTTTTACGAATGAAAATAGCGCGAAACATTGGCCTGCATCTGTTGTTCACCCAACTCACAGAGTTTATCCTGGCTCTGACATAAGCAAATGTGGAACTGCAGAAGCTGAAAATATTTTTGACGCCTGCCGCGGTTTGGAGTCCGGAGAGAGCTACACATTTACATTCAATGAAGAAGGCAGTTGGAGATACCACGATCATTTGAGAGCAAGTCTAACAGGTACAATAAATGTAAATTAAAATGAATGATAAAGGCGAGGTCATTGCTGGAAATGATAAATTTAACACTAAACCTCGAGCCCTCAAATTCGCTAAATTGTATATGAGGAAACATAATACATGTTAAAATGGCGAATAAAAACTCACTGGCTGAAGAAGTATTAAAGTGGATAGGCATCGCAATCATATTACTATTGCTATCAAGAGCGTTCGGAGTGATTTAAAATGGAAAATAAAACAAATAAAAACGCAAAATTATTCTTGAGAATAGGGCTGGCATTTGTATTTTTGTATGCGGGAATCGCGGCTTTTTTTAATCCTGAATCGTGGATTGGCTTTATTCCTGGCTTTTTGATAAAAATTATTCCAGAAAATTTTGTTTTATATTCGCATATTGCTTTTAATATTATTCTTGGCTTATGGCTGTTATCAAACAAAAAAATATTTTATGCCTCTATTTTGAGCACCTTGTCTCTTTTCACAATTACAATTTTTAATTTGAATTCTTTTGACATAGTTTTCAGAGATGCCGGACTTTTGCTGGCCGCGGCTGCTTTGGTGATGTTGAGTAAAGAATAAAAAGCCATTTCTCTTATGATTAATTATAATTAAAAGAGGGGAAAATGACAAAATATGATGTAATATCAGTTGGCTCTGGAGTAGTCGATGCGTTTGTTTATCCTACTTTTAAGGAAAATAAAAATACAATTTCATTGGAAGTTGGAACGAAAATTTTGCTGGAGGATATTAATTTTACAATCGGCGGTGGAGGGTCAAACAGCGCGACCTGCCTTTCAAAATTAGGATTTAAAACAGCACTTTTAACAAAACTTGGCAGAGGGTATAATGCTCAAATTATCTTAAGAGAACTTGAGAAAAAAAATGTGGATTTTATTGGTGTTCAGGGAGAAGAACACACTGGATATTCAATTATACTTGGAACTGATAAAGGAAACAGAACAATTTTGAGTTTCAAAGGAATAAGCGACAACTTGAAATTCTCTGAGATAAGTCTAGGGAAATTAAACTCAAAATGGCTTTATTTTACATCAACGGGAGGAGAGTCTTTTGAGAGCCAAAAAAAGATAGCTATGCGGGCAAGAAAAAAAGGAATTAAATTAGCATATAATCCGAGCAGTTATCACACGAGCCGCGGAGCTGGATATTTAAAAGAGATATTACAAAATACTTATTTTTTAAGCTTGAATAAAGAAGAGGCAAGGATGCTAGTGAAGAGCGGGAATTTGTTTAAGGGGCTTCGCAGATTAGGACCTGAAATAGTTTGTGTTACTGATGGCAAAAATGCAGGGCATGTTTATGACGGGAAATTTTTATATCACTTTTTGCCTAATAAAGTAAAGGTTGTTGACGTGACTGGAGCGGGTGATGCCTTTGCTAGTTCCTTTGTCGCGGGATTGGAGAAATTTGGCGATGTAGAAAATGCGATTAAGGTTGCGATGGCTAATTCAGAATCATTGATACAAAAACCAGGAGCACATAATGGATTATTGAGCTTGAGGGAAATTCTTGATGTTTTGAAAAGAAAAAAGTTTAGAGTTGAGAAAGAGAAGATTTGAATGAAATAAATCTTACCTTTCTGGCAGTAAGAAAATATAGAAAATATATACGATAATTCAAAAAAATACAACTATTTGGGCAGTAAAAACTATTATTATCTTTACCATTTAGGCAGTAAGGATTTTGGCTGTTTTTGACGAATATCATTCGTACCTCAAAGCTTCAATGGGCTTGACTTTAGTGGCTTGATATGCAGGCAAAATACCAGAGAGCGCTCCTGCGACAATCGCGAATATTAAACAGCCTACTATTAAAGAAATTGGAGTGGCTGCTTTGAGAAGTGTTGTGGCAAGTTGATTGACAGCTATGTATTCAATTGCTTTGCTTATTGAAATCCCAAAAATAACTCCGATAAACCCGCCAATGAGCCCGAGAACTCCAGATTCTATCAGGAAGATTGAAAGAATATCAGAATTTCTTGCGCCGATTGCTTTCATAACACCTATTTCTTTTGTTCTTTCTAAAACTGAAGTATACATTGTGTTTGCAATCCCGATTCCTCCGACAAGAAGTGAGATGGCTGCTATGCCGAGAAGGAATGAAGTTAAAATGTTCAGTACTGTCCCAAAAATTGCAAGAACTTCTTCTGGAGTTAGGATTGTGAAATCAATTGTTTTCTTGTCAACATCGCGAGATTTCATAAGTTTTCTTTCTGTTCTGTCAGCAACTTCTTGAATGTCCTCGTTAGATTCAATTTTCACAACTATTGTATCAATTCTTTCTTTGATGTTAAAGAGCTGGCGGAATTCTTCAATTGGCATATAAATCAATCTGTCATCTGCCGGATTGCCAACTGTTTTTAAAATTCCCTGAACTTTAAACTCCTGCTCATTGATTTTAATTTTGTCTCCGAGTTTTACAGGATTTTTAAAAAATTCGTTGTGCTTGTATTGAGAGCCAATCATGATATCTTTTGTGTCACCCTGCTTTAAAAGACGCCCGTCTTCTGCTTCGTATGCGCCCGCTTCTGTAAATAATGAAGATGTTTCTAAATCAATTCCTACAACAAAGACAAACCTAATTTCGTCCTTGTACTCTATTTTTGCAGATGAGCCTGTCCAAACAGAAACTTCATCAATACCTTGAACTTTCTTTATTGCATCAACATCTTTTTGTGTTAGGACAACTGCGCCGCCTGTTCCAGGGCCTGCTAACTGTCCTTTGGGCTGGATAAAAAATTTGTCTGCACCTAAAAGACGGAATTGCTCTTCTACTGCATTTTGCAAGCCGAGAGAGATGCTAATTAAAACAAAGATTGTTGCGACTGAAATTACAATTCCGAGAAGTGTAAGGAAAACTCTTAGTTTTCTTTTTCTTAGGTTTTTCAAAGCTATTTTTATTGATTCCTGAATCATTTTCTTAATGCCTCAACTGGATGCAATCTTGATGCTTGCAATGCCGGCAGAACGCCTGAAATTATTCCTACAAGCAGAGAAAATGAAATTGCAGCGATGATTAAAGGCAGAGAGAATGTGACTTGAAGCGAGATGCCTCCAAGAATGCTGCCTGCTGCTTTTGATGCTGTAAATGCAAGCCCTAAACCTATGAGCGCTCCGATAATTCCGCCTATCAAACCAAGAAGGGCTGCTTCTATGATAAAGATTGAGAGGATGTCTTTTCTTCCCGCGCCGATTGCTTTCATGATTCCTATTTCTTTTGTTCTTTCCAAGACAGATGTAAACATCGTATTTGCAATGCCAATGCCCCCTATCAAAAGAGAAACCGCGGCAATTCCTGAAACAACAATATTGATAATTCCTAGAACTGTGTTAATTGCTTCTAGCGATTGCACTGGAGTTTCAACTGAAAAATCTTCTTCTCCTGATTTTTGGTCTCTGTCTTTTCTTAGCTTGCGAGTTATCTCTTCTGCCGCTATGTCAGTGAAATCAACATTAGTCACTTGCACTGCTATTAAATCAATCTCATCACCAATATCAAGAATTTCTTTCATGTCTTCTTCTGGCATGAAAATTGCAGAGTTAAACTGGAATGTGCCTGTTTTTTTTAAGATGCCAATTACTTCAAAATTTCTGCCTTGAATCTCAAGAATTGTTCCAATGCGGATTTGCTTTTCAAATTCATTGTTCTCTGCAAAATCACTTCCTAATATAACTTTGTTTCTGTCTTCGGATTCTAAAAGTTTGCCTTGCTGTGCTTCTATGCTGAATGTTTGATAAATTGAATCTGTCTCATCCTGCTCTTCCGGGATACTGCCGATAAATTTGAATTTTGATATTTTATTAAATTTAACTTCTGCAATTCTTATAATTCTTGGAATTGCAATTTTTACCTCTGGAACAGATTCTATTAATTTTAAATCATGTTCAGTTAGTTTTCTTACTGCTGTTGCTCCCGGCGGGCCGAAGCCGGTTTCTGCACTTGTTATGATAAGTCTGTCCGGAGATAGTGTTGAGAATTGTCCTGTTATGGCTCCCTGCAAGCCAGAGCCAAGAGAGATTAATGCAACAACTGCTGCGATGCCGAGGAAGATTCCAAGCATTGTTAAATAAGATCTAATGCCTCTTTTTCTTAAATTTTTTAAAGCCAAAAGGAAATAATCCCTGAACATTTTTATTTCCTCTCTCTATTTCTTTTTGAGCGCCTAATTGCTTTTCTTATGTTTTTGTAGAGAATCCAAAGCAGGATTAACATGACAACAATTGCTATGTAAATCGGCATGTTGTTTTTTTTCACTAAACCGAGTTGCAGAGCTTGTTCTCTGGTGTAAACAGTTATCGGAGTGTTTATTACGTCTGTTATTTGATTATTTTCAAAATCTTTGTATTCTATTATTGCAGAAAAAATCGGCTTCTGATTTTTGTAAATGACATCAAAAGTTGCTGTTTCAAAATCATCTGAATCTACTGTTCCGATGTAGACCTCATTTTCTGATAGGAGAGTATAGCTGGAAATGTCTGGAATTACTTTTATAGTTAAAAATTTGGCGTCTGCAAAGCCCTTGTTTATTATTTTTAATGTTATTTTATCCTGCTGTTTTAATACAGGATTTTCTGTTGATAAAGAAAATGCTAAATCAGAGTCTGCTCTGACTGTTACTCCAATTGTTCCCTGCCTTGTTTGCTGTTGGCTGTCTGTTTTGAAAGATAAGATGTAAGGAATCTGATAATCCCCCGGCGTGATGTCGTGCGCTGCTTTTAGTTTGAATGTGAAATCTTCCTCGTCGTCTTCGTTTATTTCATTTATTGATTCTTCTGAACTCCCTATCGGGGTGAAAGGCAGATTTTGCAAGTTAAATATGAAAGAGACATCTTCTACATCCTGATTAAGATTATTTTCAATTTCTATTATGATTATGCCTTCTTGGCCTGGTGAAAAAGTGTCTGTCTGAACAACATTTATTGTTAAAGCAGATGCTAGATTTACTGCCAAAATCATTAACAAAAACATGGCTTTAATTTTACTTTTCATGATATTCTTTGATTAAGAGGGTTTAAATAATTTTTGTTTGTTGTCTTCTTATAGTTAAAACAACTATCTAATATTTTTTCCTTTATTCTTCTTAGTAATCTTCTCTATTTTTCCGTCTTTGAGAAAGTATACTCTGCTTGCATGCTGCTCTGCGAGTTTATAGTCGTGAGTCACAATGATTATTGTTTTCCCTTCTTGATTTAGTTTTTTTAGAAAATGAAGAACTTTCTCTCCTGTTTTAGTGTCCAAGTTTCCTGTCGGCTCGTCTGCAAGAATAACCTCCGGGTCATTTGCCAATGCTCTTGCAATTGCGACTCTCTGCTGCTGGCCTCCTGATAATTGATTCGGGTAATGGTCGGCTCTGTCTGATAATTCAACTAATTCAAGGAGTGCGCTGGCTTTTTCTTCTCTTTCGCCTTTCTCTATGCCTTGGAACATCATCGGGAGCATTACATTTTCTTTTGCTGTCAAATTCTGGATTAAATTAAAGCTTTGAAAGATGAATCCAATTTTCTTTCCTCTCAATTGTGATAAGTCTGATTCTCCTAAATGCGATATGTCTTCGCCGTCAAGCTTAACAGAGCCATGTGTCGGCAAGTCTAGTGAGCCAACAAGGTTAAGAGCTGTTGATTTCCCGCTTCCTGAAGGACCCATAATCGCAATGAAGTCGCCCTTGTTTACTTCTATGTTTATTCCATCTAGTGCTCTCACTATGCTCTCGCCCATTTCGTAGTATTTTTCTGTATTTTGCAGTTTGATAATTTCTTTCATAATTTTAAAGATGTTAGAGTGTTTAAGAAGATTTTGGTTTTGCGGTTTTTTAGTTTTATTGCAAACGGTTTTTTAGTTTTATTGCAAACGGTTTTTTAGT
>CAYJQP010000023.1:0-11149 GCA_964372385.1 Candidatus Woesearchaeota archaeon
GCCTATTTATCGTTGATAAACTAAATTATCATGTTATTTGTTGATTACTAGATTTCATACATCATGTTATTTGTTGATTACTAGATTTCATACTAATTACGTGCAAACAATTGGTATCATTTCTATTGGACCTGCACAAGGAGAGTATAAAAGATAGATTTTTAATAGGCGAAGATTAGTTATTTTTGCAGATAAAGTTAATTTCGTTCTCTCTTACTGCGGAGCTCCTCGCTTTGCTGTGGGCTTCATCATTGCGGAGAACGAAATGGGTGCGTAGTTCAATGGCTTAGAATGTCTGCCTCCAGAGCAGAAGATGGGGGTTCGATTCCCTCCGTGCCCATTTATCTTTTTTCATATTCAATATTAGCCTGCTTGTAATTTTCTATCTGGCCGATATCAAACCATTTTCCTTTGAAATTAAATCCGTGTATAATTTTTCTTTCAGACAGCCATTTTATAAAAAATCCCGGCGCGTCTGGATTGTTTTTGTCTGTTATGTAAGCAGAGAGCAAAGACAGGATTTCTTTTGGGAACAAATAGCAGCCAGTGCTTACTAATGTAGTTTTTGGATTTTCTGATTTTTCTTCAAAGTTTACTAATCTATTTTGCTCATCTAATTCTGCTATTCCAAAATTTTTTGCTTTGCCAAAATCTTCTATGTCGTAAAACGCAACGATTGGAGAGTTTTTCTTATGAAAATATTCTTTGAAATCAATAAGACTGAAATCAAATAAATTGTCGCCCAATACAATAATTATGTCCTCATTTATTTTTTCTTTTTTTATTAGAAAATTTATTGCAGCCACTGCTCCTATTTTTTCTTCTTTTTCTGATTTTTCATCTATAACCAACTTAATATTTTTTTTGAATTTATTACAGTTTAGAAAATTTTTGAAATGCTTTTCAAATCTATCATTAGTTGAGATATAAATCCTGTTAATTTTCTCTATGGATTCTAGTTTTTCAATTGTGTATTGGATTATTGGTTTTCCTGCTACAGGAAGAAGAGGTTTTGGAACAAACTCTGTTATTGGATAAAGACGTTTTGCCAATCCGCCTGCAAGAATAATTGCCTTCATTTTAATAAGTCTCTGATTCCTTCTCTTAAACTGAAATTCGGAACAAATCCAAAATCTTTTTCTATCTTTTTTGTGGAGGCGACGGTATTTTGGACATAGTTCTTTATTGGATTTTTAATATGTTTTATAATGGGATTTTTTTTAGTTTCTTCTTCTAAAATTTTTACCATCTCATTTAATGTGTAAGATTCAGAAGTTCCGATGTTGTAGTATGAGCCCATTGCAAATCTGCCGTCAACTTTCATTCCGAGAATTAATGCTTTAACTATGTCTTTTACATATGTGAAATCTCTTGTTTGCGTTCCATCGCCGTAGATTTCTATTGGCTTGTTTTGTTCAATCGCCCAGAGAAATTGAGAAATGAGGTTTGCATATTGTTTTTTGTGTTTCTCATTTTTTCCATAGACAGAGAAGAATCTGAAGCCTATACTTTCAAGTCCGTATATTTCATAAAATAATCTGGCTGTATGTTCCATTGCATATTTTGTAATGGAATAAAAGTTAGGAGGAGATACTTTTACTTCTTCGCTTTGAGTTTCAATTCCTCCGTACAAGGACGAAGTTGATGCATATAAAATTCTTTTTACAGATGTGTTGAGAGATGCTCTTAGGAGATTTGCAAAGCCGACTATGTTGATGGCATAGCCTTCGGTTTCATTTTCATCAAACATTGGAGCAGAACTTAAGCCGCCGAAATGGTAGATTATTTCAATTTTATTGATATTGATAATGTTTTTTATGAATTCTTTGTTTGTGTAATCTTGCTTATAAAATTTAATCTTGTCTCTTATTTTTTTTAAATTTTCCTCTGCTCCTAAAAATAGATTGTCAATTATTACAACATTGTTTTCTTTTACTAATTCTTCAGACAAATGGCTTCCAATAAAACCTGCACCTCCTATCACCAATATATTTTTCATTTAGAATTTTGTTTCGGAGGCTAGATAAACTAAATCAATATTTTAAATAGGGAGAAATATTTTCTATAGTTTTTTCAATTCTTCAATTTCTTTGTAAGAACCTGCTTCATGGCAGGCTTTATTTTATTTGCCGAGAGAACCTTATTTCAGGATAAAACTATTTCCTTGTCAGAATTTTCTGCATTTATGCTTTTCAAAACTTTTGTTGCTAATCCCTTCAATATTTTTCGAAAACTAATTTGGTAAATGGCAGAAACCATATCTTACATCCGTCAATCTTTTTAGTAGTATTAAATTTAAGTGAAGCAATATAGCCTTTTTTGGGTTTATATTTTTCTATAAAACTATGGAATGATTTACCGACAATATCGCTTTTTAAATTTGTTTTAACTTCTAAAGGAATTGAATCTCTTAAAATAAAATCAATTTCTGCTTTATTCTTAGTTCGCCAGAACTTCAAAGATTTCTGCTTTCTAATTAATTCTGAGAAGACAAAGTTTTCATATAATGCTCCCTTATCGCTTCTTTCAATGTTAAAATTATCAATGCACGCATTTCTGAATCCAGAATCATAAAAATATACTTTTGGTGTTTTTACAAGCTCTGTTCTTTTATTCGTAAAAAAAGGCTTCAATCGGTAACAAATAAAAGTTTCTTCTAATATTTTTATGTATTTTTTTAAGTCGTTAAAATTAAATCCTGTAACATTCATCAGTTCGTCGGTATTTAAGATATTCCCTATCTGAAGGGAAAGGGCTTTCATAAGTGAGATAAGCTTGTCATTTTCAGATAGTTGTAATATTTCTCTTACTTCTTTTAAAAGGAATATATTATAAACATTGTTTAGTATTTCTTTTTTTTCTTCTTCTGAATCTGCTAAAACAACCTTTGGATATCCGCCATAAAGTATATATTCATCAAGTAATTTATTTAATTCCTTTTGAATTTCTTCTCCATATTTTTTATTTTGTGCAATTTTTGCCAGTTTATTGCTCTTTGCTATTAGAAATTCTTCAAAAGAAAATGGAAACAATTCAAAAATAAATATTCTCCCCACCAAGTATTTTAGGCTATGGATGGCTAAATCTGCGGATGAAGAGCCGGTTATGAGTATTTTTATTTTTTGAGTATCATAAATAAATTTCAACTTTTGACCGCTATTTTTCGCATATTGCACTTCATCAATAAACAAATAATCGTAGCCTTTTACATATAACTCAATGAATCTATCAATGTCATCTCTAAAAATTTTTAGTATTTTCGTATCCTCAAACGTTATTGATTTCACTTTTTTTAAATTTTTTATTATATGTTTTAATAATGTTGTCTTTCCGCATTGCCTAGTCCCAGTTATTGCAATTATCTCTCTAGTTTTTAAGTATTTTTTTATCTTATTTTCTAATGTGCGCGGCACATACACATCATTTGGCGTATCGTATTTGTTGTTTACCATACATAATAATAACCATGCTATTATTTAAATCTTATCATTTTTAGCATGGTTATTATTAAGGCTTAATTTTGAATAAGAGTAATTAGTATTCACCTCTATCGCATTACTATCTCCTAATAATTGTGTTGCAATTTTTGCACCAATAATGCAAGGAATTCTGAGTTTACTGCTGATTACAGCAGAATTATAATTTTTTCAATTCTTCAATTTCTTCGTAAGAGACAGAGGCACCTTTGAATTTCGTGGCGTAGAGTGCGGCTTCTAATGCTTTTTTGCCTGCTATTTCAAGTAAGCCTTTTTTGTGGGCTACATAAACTAATTCTGTAGAACGAATGAATTTAAAATTTTTGAATTCTTCCGAGGTTTTTTGATATAGCTCTACTTTTATATGGAGCTTGTTTTCCATTATTTGCTTGAGATTTTCAGGTTTTTCTGTTAAAATCCGAGTGGTTCTTTCATCTATTGCTATCATATTTTCAATGCCTTGTTGTGTTAATATCTTGCTTAATGCAAGGCACGAGGTTTCTGCTTCGCTTAGGATTTTTATCCATGAGCCTCTTGCTTTAATGCAGTGATTTGCTATTTCGATTAAATGCGATGTTTCTTTGTTTATTGCTTGCTGGCTTATGCCTAATGAGTCTGGCATCTCTATGATTTTTTTCTCAAGAAGGTTTTTAATTCTTAATGCTTCAAGTTCAAATCTTGGCACATTTATCGGCCTGTCAAGAGTTTCATATTTTACCTGCTCCGTGATTATGAATTTTCCCTGAAATGTTTTTTTTAATTCTTCAAGTATGTAGAGAAGGCTGTTCATTGACAGCGTTATCAGTGTTCCTGAATCAAAGATGAGGGCTTTTTGATTCATAGTCTTAGCAGGTTTTTTAGTATTTGATTTATTTTCGTTACATAGGAATCTTCTAACATGCCTATTTTGTGAATTAAACTTCTTTTATCTATGGATTTTATATGAAAAATTAATGCTACTGATTCTTTGTCAAGACCATTTTTTTTAGACGGTTCTATTTTTATTATATTTTGAAATTTTAATGTTTTTAGATTAGAGGTTAGCAGTATAACTATTATAAGACTTATTTCTGTATCTGTCATGATTAAAGCAGGCCTTGTTCCTAACTGTTCTCTTCCCGTCCATTGCGGCAATTTTGCTAACCATAGTTCTCCTTTTTCCATATCATAAATTTTCTTTTTCCCATCTGAGAGTGTCTTGTTCACTTAATTTATCCCATGCCTTTATTTCTTCTTCTAGCTCTTTATCTTCTTCTTTTTGTTTATTTATGTGTTCCTTTATGTAATTCATATCTACTTCTATCTTTGCTAATCTTGAGATAATCTCTTTTGCATCTATTTTCGTTAATTGTTCCATCTTTTCATTAATATGAAGGAATTTATAAAGATTTGTTTCATGATTGTCTCTTTATTTATTATAAGAAGTATGTGCAGATAAGCTATTACTTTTTTATATCTCCTGAGAAGATCCTGCTGGCTTTGTGAATTTCAATCCCTATGATTTCACCTTTTTTTGATATACAGAGAATTGCATAGTCGCTCTTCTTATTGCAATCTCTGTCTGTACAATTGTAAATAAATCCTAAATAGTCCATGCAATTGTACATATCAATAACTATACCATTCGGCAGTTCAATACTTTCCAGTATTCTGCTTCTTTCATTTTAATTTCAAGTATGTCTTCTTCTTCATACCAATTTTTTATTTTCATGATAAAAATTCAAGAGCCATTTTTGCTCTTTGTTTTACTGAAATTGTTTTTGTTTCTTTTGTATCTGCAGTACTCTGTCCGATGTAGTCTGCAAGCTCCCATTGCGAAATGCCGAGAAGATGGGATGTTTGTTCTAAAGAAAGGCCGTGCTCATAAATTCGCGATGCTTTGTTGATTGCTGCTTTTCTTAGAACTTCCTGGATGTAGGGCTTCAGCTTTGTTGTTGACTCAAGAGTTTTTCTTGCGCGGAGCATGTAATCAGCATATGCATTTATGTTATTTTCGTTAAGAGCGGCTATTGACAAGTTAAAAAACATATTTATTTTTCCTACAAATTTGTCCCAGTTTTTTATTTTGTTATAATCTTGCCTTTCTATCAACTTGCTTAATGCGTAGATTAATACAGCCGTTGTTATACTGCCTGCGTCTTGGTACGAGCATGACGAGTGTATTGTCCTGTTTGAGAGTTCTTTCAATTTTATTGCGTCTTTGGATTTTATGGCTTTAATTGTTTCTTCCAAAACTTGTGCGGCGTTTTCGCATTCTTGTTTTTCTAGTTGCATGATTGTAATTAATTGGAGAAGTTATTAAAGTTTATGTTAGGATTTTAGTAGAGAAAAAATAACTTGATTCAAGATATTATTAATAATTTTATAATATAATCACAATTCTATGTTGTGATTCTTTTTTAGTAACTACATTCAGAAAGATTTATAAGCTTTTTATTAGAAGATTTATTATGAAGATGAGCAATTTAGAAGACAGATTGTTGAGAATAATTGAATTAAGGAAAGGCGGATTAAAGGATGACGCAATTGCAGCAGAGCTTGGGATAAATGAAGGTGTAGTCAGGATTTATGAGGAATCTGTTAAGAAAACAATAGAGGGTTTGGTTAATAGAGGTGTTTACGGTTTGGGCAATGTTTCTGCAGAAGCGGGGCTTTCTCTTGTGGCATTGAAGATGTTTTCTAAGCAATATGGAATTGTGATTCCTGAAAAGGCAGAGAGAGAACAACAGAAAAGGAGATATAATAAAGAAGAAAAAAGAGATAAAATTAGGAAAGCTGTTGAAGAGGGGGGCTTTTCATTGGAAGATATTTCTCAGAGAACAGGAGTTGATAGGTTTTCTGTTTATAGATTTGTTAGAGAATTTGGTTCAATTAAAGAGAGAAGAATCAGCACTATCAGAAAGGCAATTAATGAAGGCGTAAAATCATTAGAGGAATTATGTAGAAGAGCAGGTGTAAAAAATCCGCAGTCTATTTGGAAATATTGCGAGGAATATGGCATTAAAATGCCAGATGATTTAGAGCCATTTAGATATAGACCTGAAATTGATGAGCTGATTGATAGAGGTTTGAGTCTTGCAGATATTGGTAAAGAATTTGGGATTGGAAAAGAAGCCGTGAGACAATATATTGAGTATAGCGGGCAATATGAATTTTTTAGGAGAAAAAGAGAAGAAACTAAAGAAAAAAAGAGAAAAGAGAAAATTAATGAAAAAAATATTTTTAGAAGCATACATGGTTTTGTTGAGGCGAGAGCAAGGCAGTTGGCTAAAGAGCAAGGATGGGCTTATGAAATGGCTGTTGAATATTATTTGACTCATCCTTTTAAAATTAGATATAGAACTCCTTTTGAAAAGCTTGTCAAATTGTTTGAACTATATGAAAAGGCAAGGAAAAAAGGAGAGAAAGTGATTTTAAGAGAACTTGCAGATTATGCTGGCTTTAATTTTCCTTTTTATCCACGACAGATTCTTAGAAAAGTAGGACTTGCACCAATTCATAGGGAAAATAAAATTAGAAAAAGAGAGAAAATGGCTGCAACAAGAAGAGGATTTGAACTTCCTTTACCTGCCGTAGATGTAGGATATTTTTTGGGATTGGATAACATATCAACAATTAGGAATAGATTTCAAAGAATTGGGGAAAGGCCGGAATATGAAACAATTAATATATTTGTTAGCTTGCAGACATATAACAGGAAATTAACTTATAAGTTAGTGAGCGAGATTTATGAAGCTAAAGATTGCGGTTTTAAGAGAAAGGAAATTGCAGAGTTAGTTAGTAGGAGCGAAGAGTATGTTGATAGAGCATTGGAAGAAAGAAATGTTTATGAGCCATTTTTAATTGATTGTTTGCGAGAATTGTATAACGACAAGAGCGTTAAGACGCCGTATGTAACTTCTGAAATGAGAAAGAAGCCTGATAAAGAGGGCTGATTTTTTCAGTTATTTTTTTCTATAGCCGAACTTCTTGTCATAAGTTGGATGATCAATTATGTCTAAAACAAATGCAATAATTTCAATTTCTTCGTTATTTGCCAGAGAATAGAGCATTCTCCAGAAAGCAGGAAGTTCAACTCTGAAAAGATTTTTCGTTCCATATTTTTTCTTATATTCTTCTGGTATCAGATTTTTTGCAATTGAATATTCTATTTAATTAACTCAATCTTCTGATTTATTGCTTTCAATATCATTCTTTCTGTCTTAGAATTTTCTGCATTTGCATTAAGATATACAAAGTGAATCAAATAATTGAGCAAAATGTCACTTTGTATATTCGAGAGAACAAAAAGCTTGCTCAATTATTTTGGTCTCTCGCTATACTTATAAACTTCCTCGGCTTCAGGAGATAAAACAACTCTTACTTCTTTCATAATTCAAATCCTTCTGCAATTGCTTTCTTTAGATTTGGATTAGTGTTATGTATCCATGTTATTCCTTTGAGTGTAACTGCAATCTTATTACTTTTTTCTAGATAATAGAGAATCAGCATAAGAGTATTGTGATTTACTTGTTTTGGCAATCTTCTCTTTAATTCTGCTATAGTTATTATACTCTCTTTCATATTACTAAGAGTTTTTTCTACCATTATTACGGTATTTAAATTAGGCCAGTGTGCTGGTTTTTCCTTTTCAAATTGTTGTGACATTTTGGTAATTTTTAGTTATTTATTTGTAATTATTAGATATCTATTAGTATTTAAATATTTTGTTTTGGTGTGTCTACTTAGCTTTATGAAGTAGTTGTCGTCTATAAAGACGAAAATTAGCAAAAAATTGAGATTTTTATCGTCGGAACTTTAGAAAGCTAAGCAATTACGTTTTGGTGTAGGACTCTTATTTGCAGTAGTTTTATAAATCTTTTTTACTTTATAATATAATGAATGTTTTTTCAAGAAGTTGGAAGTTAACGAAGCTGAGTTTTGGCGTGATAAAGAAAGATAAAGAGCTTTTTGCTTTTCCTGTTTTGTCTTTTGTATTTTCTGTTTTGTTTTTGCTTGCTGTTTTTGTTTCATCTTTTTTCGGAGGATTGTATTCTTTATCTTCTGGTTTTGAATATTTTAGCTATATTGAATATTTTATTTTCTTTTTGTCTTATTTAGGATTGAGTTTTATAGCAACTTTTTTCTCTGCCTGTGTTGTTTATACTGCCGGCATCAGATTCAGAGGAAAGAATGCGACATTTGGAGAGAGCATAGGATTTGCTTTAAAGAGAGTTGATAAAATATTTCTCTGGAGCGTTTTCTCTGCAACGATTGGCTTAATCTTAAAAATAATTGAAAGTTTAGCTAGAAATATAAAGGGTGTTGGGAGGGTTGTTTTGTTTATTTTCAATTCTGTTTTCGGCCTGCTTTGGAGCGTCCTTACAATTTTTGTTGTGCAGGGAATTGTTTACAATAATCTTGGGCCATTTTCTGCAATTAAAAAGTCTGCTCTTGTTTTGAAAGAGACATGGGGAGAGAGTTTGATTAAATATTTCGGATTTGGCGTTGTACAATTTTTATTTGTATTTGCAGGCATTGTAATCGGCGCGATATTGATGTATCTCGGCTTCGTAACAGGAGGCGTCTATATTTTGTTTGGTTTTGCTGTTTTAATGTTTTTGTATATCTTGGCAGTTCTTCTTATTTTTGGAATTGCATCGCAGATTTATAACAGCGCGCTGTATGTTTATGCAACGACTGGAAAAATACCAGAAGGATATGATGAAGATATAATGGTGAATGCATTTATTAAAAAATCAAAGAAAAGTGTGTTTAGTGCATTGAGGCAATAGGGTTTTGTTAACCCAACTGCTGGTAAAATAGAACTTTAGCGTTAATAACTCTATGTGATTAAGGAACTTCTTGACCAAAAAAATAGCCAGATTGTTATATTTACATACGATAATTAATAATAAAACATCTGTTGGATATTACTTGCAATTCAGAATAATTATTTATTGGCATTTTAAATGTTGTCGCTATCCAAAATTAAGAAAATCAGAGTTTTCCTACTAATCACCTAACCCTACAGGTAATAGAAAGGTTAATAAATTTGTTTTGTTTTAGTATAAGATGGAAGTTTTATTAGACACAAATTTTATTATTTCTTGCTTGTTGAAGAGGATTGATTTTTTATCTGAACTTGAAGAGATGGGATTTAGAGTGGTTGTGCCTCGTGAAGTGATTCAGGAGCTTAAAGATTTGAAGATGAGAAAGGGGCAGTCGCACGAAGAGAGAATTGCAATTGATGCTGCGCTTGAAATGTTTGAGCAGAGGAAAGTTGAGAAGGTTGGTATTGGTAGAGGAAAAGTTGACGATGCTTTGATTAAGAGAGGGAAAGAGGGGATTTATATCGCGACATTGGATAAAGTGATACAGAGGAAAGTTCCTAATAGGGTTGTAATAAGAAGCGCGAAAGGAACGATAGAGATCGAGAGGGATTGAATAGCCAGATTTTTTTATATGATAATTATAGCGAGAGACCAAAATAATTGAGCAAGCTTTTTGTTCTCTCGAATATACAAAGTGACATTTTGCTCAATTATTTGATTCACTTTGTATAATAATAAAAATCTTGTTGTGAATTACTTTCAATTTAAAATTATTATTTAGATTATATAAGAGGTTACAGCAATTTATTATTTTTGGCAGGCTGTTGAGAAATAATATATTTTTGGTTTTTTTAATGAATTTTAAGATTTTCTTGTGATGTAATCGCCCAAGTCTCCTTCTAGTTGACTTTTGTTTGTGAAAAGAAGGGCACTCATTCCAGCACTTCTTGCGCCATCTACGTTTTCAATTTTGTCGTCTATAAAAAGAGCATTTTCTGGATTTATTCTTATTCTACGAACAGTGATATTGTAAATTCTTTGCTCGGGTTTTACTTCTTCTTCAATGCATGAAAGAATAATTGGATTGAAGACTGCGTATCTTTGTTCATCTAAATGATGTGTCGCTGGTTTTTCTGTGTTTGACAACATGGCAACTCTGTAGCCTGTTTTGCTAAGGGAGGACGCAAGAGAGAACATTTCTTCTATCGGAGAGTATGCATATCCGAAGGCGTCAGCCCAGAGAGAGTTTGTTCTTGGTTTTTCTATTTTTAGTTCATTGCAGACTTCTTCCCAGAAATCTTTTTCTGGAATGCCTTTCTGAAATTGTATAAGAAATTTATTTCTTGCTTTTCTGAATGTTTCTTCGTCTATTCCTAAATGGTTTGAGCAGTAGGATACAATTTTAGGCTCTGGATTTTCTATTAAGACGCCGCCCCAATCAAATATAATTGTGCTTACCATTTTTTTCGGAGAAGCGGTATGTTTAAATATTATTGTGTCTTTAGAAATACAAATAAAATGGCAAGAAAGATTTCTCAAAATAGTGGCAAGACAAATACAACTTCTGCTTTTAGCAGAGTTGACGGAGCGCCTGCGAGATTTCCACGCAGAGTAAGAAAAAGTCCGCTTGCAGGTGTTTGGGGATTTATTATGTGGATTGTCGGAGTTTTGGTTTCTTTGGCTGTTGGTTTTGGAATGGTTGACGGGACTTTGAGAGTGCCGCTTGTTCCGTCTGTTGTTATGATTGTTGCCGGCTGGATTGTTGTTGTTTTGACTTTGCTCGGGGTTTTGCTGAAGATAATTGATTTGGCTAGTTAGTTTTTGAAAGTTTAAATAATGTTTTGTTTATTTTCTTTGATG
>CAYJQP010000024.1:0-2063 GCA_964372385.1 Candidatus Woesearchaeota archaeon
ATAACAAAATACCCCACCACATCTAAATAAACACCAAAATCCTCAATCTCAAAAGCACAATTTCATAGAACTCACAATTGTCCCCGGATAAGCAGGAGTCAAAATTTCAGAACCTCTGAAAGCAGAACTGCAATTTCCAGCGCTTATAAAAATTATTTCTTCCTCACTTAAATTTGATGTAAAAACAGACTTAAACTCATAACCTTTAACAGCCCCTTCTCCGCTAACAAAAAAACTCGCATCAATTATTCCTCCAATCTCTTCTTTAAGAACTTCACATGGCTCTCTTCCAGATGTGCATCTTCCAAGCCCGGAATAACATTTCTCAATTAACTCTCCGATATCTGAATAATCTGGCTCGTAACTTGTTGAGCATGAGCTTGTGTATTGCATCATGCTCTCCAAAAACTGGTATATCTCTCTGCTTTCCTTCTCGCCCGCATCACTTCCCCGTCTCAAAAAAATCCCCAAAAAAATCACAAGTGCAACTAATACAAGAACAACTATAACTACAAATCCAACAATCTCTTCCTGCCCGCGCTTTCGCCCATTCATCTGTTCTTTCCAAACCATTTTATTCCACCACATTTTTCAAACATCTTATTCTCCTGCTTTCAGCCCGGAAGCATAAATCCTCCCAAGCTCACATTTAACATAACCTCCTTTTTCAGCTTTCCAATAACACAATGAAACGAAAGCACTGGACGGCGCGCCAAAATTCTCGCTCTCTGTAAGAGTTATCGTCTTGCAGTTTGGATAATTAGCTCTTGTGCATTCGCCCCCCGGATTATTAGAAGCATCTGAAGAAGGGTAAACTTTTTCAACCATTAAAAACTCAAGCTCCCAGAATTTCTCATAAGACCTTCTATCTTTCAGCATTAAAATCTTATCCAAATCAATACAATTCGCGCATCCAGAAAAAGAAAATTCAGGAGTTTCAGATAATTTCCTGACAAGTTCTTTTGCTTCCTGTTCTGCAAGTGATTCCGCGCTCTCTCTCAAGCTCCCAACTCTAATTGAAAAATAAAACAAAGCAGCAATTGCAAAAAAAATCATTATCGCAACTAGCACAAACGCCATCTGCTGTATCTTGAATTGCGCTCTTCGCCCACTAAAACAATTTACAGTATAAGTCACTGTTCGCCCTCCTTAAATTTTCTGATAATAAACTTATCTCGCTTAGCTCAAAACTTTTTTCCAATGAAAGAGTTTTATTCACGTATCTTCCTAGTTCAGTTTCAAGATTTGTCCTGCATCCACTCGGCGTTAAGAAAACACTCTTTGCCCTATAAAGCAAAGCCAGTTCAGAAGCTCTTTTCATTAATCTTTTAACTTGGCATTCATAAATTCCAGGGTCAGCAAAAATCGCGCCATAAAGCATTTCTGTACCCTCAAAATAAACTCTTTCAGAGAATTTCTTTTCCACGCTTCCTCTAAATTCTCCGCCTATAAGGGAAACATCAATGTCGCACCCCGAACTCGCGAAGCACACAACCTTACTGTCTTTAGAACATTCTTTAATTTCATCAGCAATTTTTATTCCTCGCAAATCTAATTCCAACACTTCTTCTCCAATTTCACTAGGAGCATCTACAAAACAATAATTTTCTTTATTGCTCCAAATGTAAATCAAGTCTGCAATCTTGAATGGCTTCTCAAATCCCTTGGCAAAAACCCTGTAATCTTTTCCTTCTATAGCACCGGAAGAAAAAATGTATTTATTTTTAAAACTGCTTGGAATTCCCCCTGATGTCCACTCTTCTCCTATCCCAGATTTTCTCCCCAAGCTGATTTCCTGAATGCCAAAAACTCCATCGTTAGAATCACATCCATTATACAATCTTGTTTCCCGTGTGAAAACTATCCGCGCGCTTTTTCCCTCTTCAATGCCTGTTTCAATTGGATTTAAAATAATTCCAAACTCCTTGCCAAGCTCTGTTTCCTGCACTTTTTTTTCTGTTGCAATCAACTTAGTCGCAGAATAAACAGCAAGGAAAATAATTACAGCTCCTACAATTATCCCAAAAATCCATCCAAAACTGAATTCAAAACCTTTTTTGTTT
>CAYJQP010000024.1:2163-9242 GCA_964372385.1 Candidatus Woesearchaeota archaeon
AATTTCACAAGAGCATCAAACTGCCCTTTCTCCATTCCAACTCTGATTTTCCCGTCAATTGCAGGAACGCAAAAGAAATCCGAGATATCAACATGCTCTAATTTAAAAAATGCCAGATTGCTGTCACACGCATTCTGTATTGGATACAAAAATACATTTTTATCCTGCCTCCTATATCTTGATAAAAAATCATACTGCTCTCTGAATTCACCATTATATCCCAAATTCAAATCACCAAAGCAGACAAATTCTATTCCGCTCGGCAGTTCGTCAGAAAAAACATCTTTGTAAATTGTAGATTTCCACGCTTTCTCAACCTCTTTTTTCAGCGAATCATAAAACAATCCAATTTCAGTGCATTTTCCCAATCTCAAGAAATTCAATGTCACATAAACTGCGATAGCCACAATAGCAATTATCAAAATAATTGAAAATATCATTCCAAAAGACATCTGCATCTGCCCCTTTCTCAAGCCTCTTTTTCTCATAGCAAAAATAAATAAATCTAATAGTTAAAGGTTTCTGTTTCCTCTTCAGATTCATGATCAAAACTTTATTAATTACAAAATCAAAGAAATTCTATGGTGCAAATAACGATAGAACTGCCGGAAGATTTGGAATACATGGCTAAAATGTCTTCATTACAGTTGTCACTATGGGCTCAAAAAGTCATAAAGGAAAGACTTGAAGATCTTGAAAAAGCTGAGCGCTTCAAGAAAATCGTATCTAAATCAAAAGCAACAGAGAAGGATGTAGAAGAATTAGCTGACGAAGTTAACGATGCACTCGCTAGACATTATTCCAAATATTAAAATAATTTTGGTAGTTGATGTAAGTGTTATATTTTCTGCTGTTCTCGGCGATGGTAATTCTTGGCAAATATTTTATTTAAATGCCAAAGAGAAAAAATTTGAGTTTATAGCTGCAGAATTTGTTTTTATTGAGCTAAATAAGCATACAGAGAGAATAGCGAAAAAGACACAGTTGTCATTAGATGAAGCAAAAGAAGCGCTTGAATTTATCTCAAAACAAATAGATTTTATTTTAGATGAAGAATTTAAGGAGAAATTTCCGAAAGCAAGAGAAATGCTAAAAGAACATCAAAAAGACGCACATTATCTTGCACTTGCTTTAAAATACGAGTGTAAATCTTATCAGGAGACAAAAAGCTTAAACAATTAATTCCAGACAAAGTAAAAACTCCTAAAGAAATCCTGGATGAATTTTATTCTCAATAATTTTCACTTTATTTCTTATTTCCCAAGCCCTTTCAAAGTCCCGCCCACTCTCAAAACTCTCGCAGAAGAATCTGCCGCTTCAAAAGCCGCTCTAACATCATTCAGCTCCTCCCGCGCAACAGCCAAAACAAATTTACCCCTGCCTAAACCCTCAACATCAACAAAAACACATCCAGCTTTCGCCCATCCTAAAATGCCAATATAATCCAAGACAACTTTCTCAATCTCTTCCCGCGAGCCAGCTTCCAGCAAAATATATCGCCTTTTTATTTTCAGCGAAGGTTTTATTTTTAATTTCATTTTCTAGAAACTCCCAATATTTCAACCCAAATAATATCACAATTTTTATTTAATTCTATATTAATGCGTGGAACTATTTCTTCAAAACTGTTCTCTTTGCCTTCTTCTAAATAATTATACTTCACCTTAATCATCTTATTCTATAATCTCTTCTTCACTAAGTGAATTTATAGAATTTCTGACAGAATTACTTTCCAATGCAAATCCCAATCCTTCCGCGTCTCCAATTTTAAAGTTGTTTATTCCGACAACTTCTCCCAATGTGTTTATTAAAGGCCCTCCTGAATTTCCAGGATTTAAAGAAACATCTGTCTGCACATATTCCTCAATTCCATTAGGCCCCTCTCTGTCAAGCCCTGAAATAATGCCTTCTGTCACAGTAAAGCTCAATCCAAGAGGATTTCCTATCGCTATAACATTATTTCCAACTTGCAGCCTGTCAGAATCTGCTAATTTCAAATATTCATACTCTCCTTCTATCTTCAATAAAACCAAATCTCTTAATCTGTCAAATCCAATTATTTCAGCAGGCACAATCCTTTTATCCCGGGTTAAAACCCTGACTCTTTCAGCGCCTTCAACAACATGATAATTTGTAATTACATATCCATTAGAACTGACAATAAAACCACTGCCCATTGACTTTTCTGTCAGAACACTTACAACAGCCTTGACAGAATTCTCAATGACACCGGAAAAATCTTCCTGCCCGGATTTTATAAGTTTAATATCTCTCTCAAAACTTTCCTGCTGTGCTTCTTGTTGAGCAATTGCAATTGACAGCTCATTAAAATTTCTCTGATATTCGTTATTATAGCTTATAATTATGTCTGAAAAATAATCAGTCAAATTGCTCTCAACTCTTTCAACTTCAAAATCTACCTTTGAATTCAGCCGGGAAAATTGTATGCTTATGAATACAAAAGTTATCATCTGGAAAACCAGAAGAAATACAACGAGCATGTAAAGTATATTTGCGTGTCTTTCCATTTTTATATTTACACACTTGCCTATTTATATTTTTTGAAACCCAATCCAAAGAAACACCAAAAACCTTTATAACCTATATCTGCTTTATCAAAGCATGAAAATCCATTGCATTGGCGGCTACAGCGAAGTCGGAAAAAACATGACTGCACTTGAAATTAAAGATGATGTTCTTATTTTTGACGACGGTTTGTTTCTGCCTGCTGTCGTCGGAGTTGCAGAATCTGAAAGAATACCGACAGAAAAAGGCATGCGCTCTCTCGGCGCTTTGCCGGACGATTTGTATCTACAAAGAAAAAATCTTGCGCATAAAGTCCGCGCTTTTTTAATTTCGCACGCGCATTTAGACCATGTCGGAGCATTGCAATACAACGCAGGCAAATACAAAGTCCCAATTCTCGGAACTCCTTACACAACAGAAGTATTAAAAATTCTCGCAAGAGATTCCAATGCAAGATTGCAAAATCCAGTCATCTCAATAAATCCAAATTCGTCTTATCACATAAGAGGCAGAAAAAATTACAAAGTTGAATTCATAAACATGACGCACTCCACAATACAAAGCACTATCATAGCAGTCCACACGCCAGAAGGAATTGTTCTTTACGCCAACGACTACAAATTAGACAACTCTCCGGTTTTAGGAGATAAGCCAAATTACAAAAGATTAAAAGAATTATCAAGAATTGGAATTAAAGCGTTAATAGTTGACTGCCTTTACGCCCAAGATGACAGAAAAACACCGTCGGAAAAAATCGCGCGCGGTTTGCTTGAAGATGTTTTCTTTACAACAGACAACAGAAATTCAGGCATGATAGTCACAACTTTTTCCTCCCACATAGCCCGTCTTAAGAGTATAACAGAATTCGGAAAAAGATTAGGAAGAGAAGTCGTATTTTTAGGAAGAAGCCTGAACAAATATGTAACAGCCGCTTCAAACATAAGGCAATGCCCGTTCAGAAATCAGATAAAAATCTTCACATTCAGAAAGCAAGTTGAAAAAGCTCTTAAAAGAATTGACAGAAATAGAAAAAAATATTTAATAGTCTGCACAGGTCATCAGGGCGAGCCGGATTCTGTTCTTGACAGAATATCGCGAGGCAAGCTTCAATTCAAATTAAGAGACGACGATCATATAATCTTCTCGTCAAAAACAATTCCAACTCCTGTAAATGAATTAAACAGGGAACAGTTGGAAAAAAGACTTAAAAAATTTAAAGTTAGAATTTTTGACAACGTGCATGTCTCGGTACTTCCTGATACAGAAGTAGTAATAAATGATGATAACGGAATGAAGATAAAACAAATTAGTGCAATAGAGCAAGTTGAAGAGAAAAAAATGAAAGTCCCGGCATTTGATCCTTCTGATTTAAAGATAAAATGGTATGATGCAGAATTAGTAAAGCATTCCTATAAAGGAAAAATATTCAATATAAAAACCAAATCAGGAAGAAGTGTTTCAATAACTTCTGGGCATAGTCTATTCAAATTAGAAAAAGGAGATATTGTTACAGAAAAAGGAGATAATTTAAAAATTGGAGATTTTCTTGCTGTTCCTAAAAAATTCTCGTGGTATAAGGAAATAGATGAGATCAGCATAGAAGATTATCTAAATCTGCCAGATAATAATTATTACAAAAAAGAAAACAACATGCTTTATTATTGTAATAATCCAATATGCAATTTAAAAATAAAATTGTCAAATGAATTTGCAAGGTTATTAGGATATTATCTAGCAGAAGGGTCTGCTCCGAGGCGTATATGCCTGACAATTGGGAAACATGAAGAAGAATTATTAAAAGAAATAGTACACTCAATAGCAAAGTGTTTTCCTTCAAAATCTCATGTTTATAATAGAGGAAGTGGACTTGATATTCATTTCGGTGGGAGAACAACTCTAAAAAAATTGTTCAAATCTTGGTTTGGAGAAAATGCAAGAACAAAAAGAATTCCGAAATTTGTTTTTTCCGCCAGCAATGAGTTTAAATTAAATTTCCTTGGAGCTTATATCAATGGTGATGGCGGAATTGACAAGGGAAAAGACCACCTTAGAATAAGAATGAAAACAGCATCTAAAAAATTAGCTTCTGATATATTATATCTATTTTCCCAATTAGGAATATGTGCAAGATTTGACCACATTCAAGTTGATAAAAGAAAATTAATAGCAGGAAATAAGAAGGTTACAGGGGAAACGCGCTCTTACGTTATTAGGATTCAAGGAATAGAATATTTAGCGATGCTAAAAGATTTCTTATCAAGCAAGTTCAAGAGTCAAATAGAGAATAAAATGGCTACAACAAAATTTTCGCAGAAATATTCCCCAGAAGCTTTCCCAGTTGAGAAATTAAACTTGGATGAAGTGGAACCAAAAAAAGGGACATACCTCCACGACATCAAATTTTATAGATTTAAATCTAAAAAGGAGAAAAAAAGTATAAGTCAAAAATTATTAATTGAACAATCAGAATATATTAATGGATTTACAAATAAGCTAATAAATAGTGATCTTTTATTTGATCCTATAACAAAAATAGAGACATCAGACTATGAAGGTCCTGTTTATGATTTTACAGTTCCAGGCCCAGAGAATTTTATAGGAGGTTTTGGAGGAATAATGCTTCATAATTCAGGCCATGGCGGGCGCGAGGATCTTAGAGATCTAATAAAACTTACAAATCCCAAACATGTCATTCCAAGTCACGGCGATTTAAAAAAGACTTCAGCAGGCGCACGGCTCGCAGAAGAAATGGGATACAAATTAAATAAAACAGTTCATCTGGCGCAAAACTGCCAGTCTATTGAAATAAAATAAAAAGAGGAATTACAATTATAAAATATGATAGAAGAAATAATAGCAGGATTGAAAAATGCAATGGTGCACGGCGCAAGTTTAGAGCAGGCAATGCAGAGTTTCATTAATGCAGGTTATAATCCAATTGAAGTAAGACAGGCCGCACAGAGTTTATTACAAGGCGCAACTACAATTACAAATGCTCCTCAAAACTTAAGGCCTGCTTTTCAACAGCAGAATTTCCAGCAAACGCAACAACAGCCGCAAAAACAGTTTCAGCAATTCCCACAGGCGTCGCAGCCTCCTCGGCAATTCCAGCAAATTCCCCAAGTAACAAAACAAGAAATACGGCAGCTTCCAGTAATAAGATATGACAGAAATAGAAAATCAAACAAAAATCTTCTCGTGATTATAATCCTTACAATAATACTGCTCATGCTTCTCGGCATGCTGATTTACATAATCTTCTTCGGAAAAGAATTTATATCATCTCTGTTTTCTTCCCCAGAAATATCGCAATAAAATGATTTACTATCCACAGGAAGATTCCTATCTTTTGGAAGAGCAAGTCAAAAAACATGCCAAAAACAAAAAAGTCCTTGACATTGGCTCTGGTTCTGGAATTCAATCAGAAACAGCTCTAAAAGCAGG
Source organism: Candidatus Woesearchaeota archaeon (assembly GCA_964372385.1). GTDB lineage: Archaea > Nanobdellota > Nanobdellia > Pacearchaeales > GW2011-AR1 > JAUSIK01. Next base: position 8,134 of record CAYJQP010000024.1, read on the forward strand.
CGCAATTTCAGTTCTTGCTTCTGACATTGACGACGAATCAATAAACTTACTAAAATTAAAAAATATCCCTGCAATTAAATCAAATCTTTTCCAAAATATAAAAGGCAAGTTTGACTTAATAATCTTCAATCCTCCCTATCTTCCAGAAGACAAAAGAGAAGACAAACTTTCAAGAAAAGCAACAACAGGCGGCAAAAAAGGCGACGAAATTATCGCGAGATTTTTAAAACAAGCAAAAAATCATTTAACAAAAAATGGAATTATCTTGCTCGTCATTTCTTCACTTACCCCTAAAGATAGAATCCTAAAAATTTTGCATAAAAATAATTTAAGCTATCAAGTCATAAGCAAAAAAAGATTTTTCATGGAAATTTTAGAAATCTGGGAGATTAAGAATAAATAACTGCTCTATTGACTTTCAATGATAATATACTTCTCTATTCATACATACTGGCTACTACACACTCTCGCAGTATATAAAATAATCCGGCAATTTCAATTTAACTTTTTTCTGAAGAAGAACATAAAATTTAATTATCTAGAATAACCGCAATATATATATATCAAAATTTTGTTATATATTAATTAAGTTATGAAATGAAAGGAGGTGAAGATGCAAAAAAATACTAAAATAGCCATTATAATAATTGTTATAGTGGTTTTGGTATTAATAGGTATTGCTGTCGCACGAAATTCTAGCGTTAGATTAGGTCCAGGGCTTAATGTTACTAAAACAACAACGCAGTGTAGTGATAGTGTAGATAACGATGGTGATGGGAGATGTGATTTTAATACAACAACAAATTCTTGCAGAGATGGTTCTATCCTTGGCGATTCAGGATGCACTAGCAAATCAGATAATTCTGAAGCAAGTTGCGTTGCAGGTTCAACAACATGTGGCGTTGGAGCTTGCCAAAGATCATCAACATGTTCAAATGATAGAGTTGTTTGCACACCAGGAACACCATCATCAGAGATTTGTACAGACACTATAGACAATGATTGTGATGGTTTGACAAATGAGGGTTGTGCCACTAATCAAACTGGCGGAAATCAAACAGGTACAAATCAAACACTACCGGGCAATAACCAAACAGGTACAAATCAAA
>CAYJQP010000025.1:0-9211 GCA_964372385.1 Candidatus Woesearchaeota archaeon
AAAATCCCTCTCCCACCCCTCTCAATCCAGAAAAAAATCGTCACCATCCTAGAAAAAGCCGAAGCCCTAAAACAAAAAAGAGAAGAGGCTGATAAATTAACAAAAGAATATTTGCAAAGTGTTTTTTATGAGATGTTTTTGAATAAAGGATTTGAGGAAGTAGAATTGGGAACTGTTTGCGAATTTAATCCTAAAAAAGCTGAAATTAGAACTATTAATGAAAATTTGGAAGTATCATTTGTTCCTATGGCTGATGTTCAAGAACATCAAATTTATTTCGATTTGAAAGATATTAAAAAAATAAAGGATACTTTTTCTGGATATACTTATTTTAAAGAAAATGATGTTTTGCTTGCAAAAGTTACTCCTTGCTTTGAAAATGGAAAATCTGGAATTGCTAAAAATTTAAAAAATGGAATCGGCTTTGGCTCAAGTGAATTCTTCGTATTAAGACCCTCTGATAAAATTTTATCTCCTCTAATTTATTATCTTATTTCTAGTAGTAAATTCATCCAAGCTGGAAAAAGACAAATGTCTGGTACTGGTGGACTTAAAAGATTATCTAAAAATTATGTTACTGAATATAAAATCCCCCTCCCCCCCTTCGCTCTCCAGCAAAAATTCGCCTCAATTGTAGAGCATATTGAAAAATTAAAAGAAAAACAAAAACAATCTAAAGAAAAAATAAACGAAATGTTTAGTGCATTGATGCAGAAAGCATTTAATGGGGAGTTGGTAAGATGAAAATATCGAAAAAACCAAAATACGAAGAAAAAGTAATTGAAGGGAAAGAAGTTAGAATAAAAATCATTAATCAACTTCATGGAGCTTGGGCATCATTTAATAATAAAACTATCATGTTAAATGAAAAAACAAAAACTAGTTTAACTAAAGAAGAATTAGAGTCTGTTCTATATCATGAACGGGGACATTTTATTTTAATAAATAATTTATTGACTTATTTTCCAATTTTTGCAATACTATTAATCGGCATTCGTTTCTTCATCAGCTATAAAAAATTAATCACGGACATATTGTTTACTAACATTCCAATAATTTCGACTTTAGTATTATTAATAATTCTTATTTTTTCTTTGGTTCTTATTTACTGGATTATTAAATTGCCTTTTTCTTGGGCAAAAGAGATTCTAGCAGACTGGTATTCTGTTAAAAGAACTAAAAAAGATATATTTAGAAAAACTTTAAGCAAGTTTTATAAATATAATAAAGAAAATTCCAAAGCATCTTTAAATAGATTTTACAGAGGAGTTATTCTTCATCCACCTCAACCAATAAGATTAAAGGTAATTGAGTTAATGGAGAAAGCAAGAGATAAAAAGAAGGACTTCCCTAAATAATAACATGCTCGACATACAACCCAAACCAACAAATAATGAAGGCACCTACCACTTAACTACCACTAAAACTACCACTAAATCTGCTGTCTTAACTATTACTTATAATAGTAAATTTTATAAAGGTAGTAGTTGTAGTAGTAGTAGAATGTTCCCTAGTGATCCTACGGGGTCGCTAGATGTTTTTTTCTTCATGAATAATTTAGCTTGGGGAGGTAAAATTTAATATGGAAGAAACACTTATTTTTATTGATGAAGGGTTTTTGGATAAATTAACCAAACTTTTTGGTGATGGAACTAGGCTAAAGTTTGATAAATTTGATTTTGCAAAAAGAATTGCGAAAAAGCAGAATTTACTCTGCAAACACTTATTTTATTATACTTGCCCACCATTTCAATCAGATATTCCAATGGAAGAAGAGACGAAAAGGAAAAGAGGTTATGATAATTTTATATCAGCATTATCAAAGAATAAAGATATAACTATAAGAGAAGGAAGACTGCAAAAAATAATTAATCCCGACGGAAAAATAGATTATAATCAAAAAGGAGTTGATGTTTTATTGACAATTGATTTAAGCCATTTAAAGGAAGATTATTCAAATATCAATAAAATAATCTTAGTCTCGTCAGATACAGATTTTTGCCCAATCATTAATGATGTTAAAAATAGATGGAAAATTGAAGTAGTTTTATACTCTTATTTTGAAAAGAAAAGAGGATCAAAATTTTCAGTATCGAATGAATTACTGAAATGTTGCTCTAAGTATGTTCAGTTAACAAAAGAAGATTTTACTTCATGCCCTATAAAAAAGCAAAAAGATAAGGGGGTAAAAAGATAAAATGCTCGACACAAACCTCAAATCAAAAATAAACAAACTCTGGGATAAATTCTGGAGTGGAGGATTATCTAATCCTATTACTGCAATTGAACAAATGTCTTATCTTATCTTTATGAAGAAATTAGAAGATGAGGATAACAAAAAACAACAGGAAGCAAGTTTTACAGATGAAAAATATAAATCTATTTACCATGGACATGATGATTGTAGATGGAGAATATGGAGCACCTATCCTGCTGAAAAAATTCTTGATCATGTTAGAGATAAAGTATTTCCATTTATGAGAAATTTAGGAGATGGTGATTCTCTATATAAAGAATACATGAAAGGAGCTAACTTTGGAATACCTACGGCATCTTTACTTATCGAAGCAGTTAATATTATCAATGATATGCACATTAAAGAACAGAATCAAGATACTCAAGGCGATCTTTATGAGTATTTACTATCTGAGTTAACAACTGCTGGCAAAAATGGACAATTCAGAACACCAAGACATATCATCAACATGATGGTTAATTTAGCCGACCCAAAAATTGGAGATAAAGTCTTAGATCCTGCATGTGGTACAGCTGGTTTTTTAGTTAATACTTATCAACATATTTTGCAGGCCAATAAAAAAGATGGAATAAGTAATTTAACTTCTACTAAAAAGAAAATGTTAGATGAAGATTCTATATTTGGTTATGACATTGATGAAACCATGACCAGAATTGCATTAATGAATTTAATGATGCATGGAATTAAAAAACCCCATATTATTCGGGGCAATACTTTATCAGATTCAGAGCCGAGAATCTCTGATAATACTTATGATGTTGTCTTAGCCAATCCTCCCTTTAAAGGGAGTTTAAATGAAGCTGAAATAAGTGAAAGATTCAGAATAAAAACAACAAAGACAGAATTATTATTCTTAGAGTTAATGTATTTTGCATTATCTCCTTCAGGAAGATGTGCTGTTATTGTCCCAGAGGGAGTCCTATTTGGCAATTCTAATGCTCATAAAAGAGTAAGAGAAATATTGCTAAAAGAATGTAGGTTAGACGCAGTTATATCTATGCCATCTGGTGTATTTAAGCCATATGCGGGGGTTTCTACTGCTGTTTTATTCTTTACTAAAGGAGAACCTACTCAAAAAGTCTGGTTTTACAAAATGGAAGCAGATGGTTATAGCTTGGATGATAAAAGAACATTTATTGATGGCATTGGAGATATAAATAATATATTAGAACACTTTAAGAATAGAAATAAAGAAAATCCAGTTGATAGAAAGAAAAAGTACTTTTTTGTGCCAGTTGAAGAAATAAAAGAAAAAGATTGGGATTTGAGCATATCAAAATATAGAGAAATTGAATATGAGGAGATTGAATATGAAAGTCCAGAAAAAATTATCAAGAAGTTAGAGGATTTAGAAGTTGGAATTATGGACGACTTAAAAGAGTTGAAGAAGAAATAGAAAACTATTTTAACTCCAGCGTCTATAAATGATCATGTTCCTGCAAAAGGAGGAAAGGGCTCTGCTGCTATATTCTGTTGAAGCGGAGGCTCCGTACGACTGTTTGTCGCGGGAGCAAGTAGGTTAACCGAAAGCTTAATTAACTTTGCGAACATCGTTAGTCCATGAAAGGAGGTAGTCAATCAGTTTGGTCGAAGGGTTTTCCGGGAGATCGATGAGGAGAAGTCGAGATGGATGAGATCCAAGGAGAGAGTGACGGACGCAAGGCTGGCCATGGAGGCATGGAGGTCTTCTATCTGGAGGCTCCAAAGGAGGGAGAGGCCCTCAGAAAGTTCAACGACTTTCTTGCTGAGAGCTTGCAGCGATACGAGTGCATCAGGAGGCAGGAGGAGGAGGAAACTCTGATAGCGAGGCGCAAGGCTCATATGCTCTATCGGAGCTACGCACTGCGTCGTCAGCGTGCTTCGCCCAGGTAACAGTGCACCCCTGTCAACATAGTCGTGGCCGACGACTGTCAACACATGTTCAGTGGCACGATTCCTCGCAAGCCCCACTCCCCTGCGACGTCCGGTCTCACCACGCACCAGAAATGTTTATAAACGCCCAGGGCTACTTACTCGTATGGCTATCACAAAAGACCAAGCGCTCCTGTACTCCCTCCTTGCGACGCTGTTCCTTGCCACCATTCTTTTCCCCCACCTCGATGTCGCCCAACCGTTGCGGTCACTCAAAGTGGGCACATCTACTGCGTACCGAATTGCATACAATCTATCTCCATTCGCCGCCTATCTCTTTGTAGTGATCGGATCCTTTCTATTGTCGAAGCATGGACTTCGCGCAGGCGTCTTCTTTGGGACGGCCATTCCCGTTCCATTTCTTATGGCTCAGGTTGTTCGGGTAACTCTTCGGAAATGGACCGGAGCAGCTTGCTACTACTGCAGCCTTTTTCCTCTCCACCTTTTGTTCTATCTTCTCGTGGGGCTCGGAGTCTCCTTCCTCACTTCTGTAGCGTCGCGACCCTTATGGCAACGCTCCAGCAGCCATCAACACAGTGCCGACAACTTTACTACAGAGCGAACAACCCTGTCATGAGCCACTTTCGCCTTCCTTGAATTCTCGTCGGCAGGTTGAGCAATTCAACCCCCACTTCTTGTCTTCCATACCGACGACGAGTCACGCGACTTCATAAGTCTTCAACTGACTTGCGAGTTAGCTCCAACGGGATCGTCTATCGATTCCGTTACTTTCACCGGAACACAACAATACTTAAATACTCTCGGTGTCTATAAAAAGAATATCGCTGATTCGTGGATTCTCGACGTCCTGCACACGCTCGGTTGGGGCGTAATCCACCAGAACAGTGATTCTACTATATTAATAAGTCATATAGATTATTATATCTTTTTATCTTTCGTATTTTATTCTGAAAGAATACCCTAAGGTCTTGCCTTAGGGATAAAGCTAAAACCATGTGATGCCTCTGGTTTTGATCAGAGATAATATACTTATTGCACTTAATATTCATGCTTTTCAACTATAGAATTTGTGTATAGAAAATATAATAAACTAGCTATTGCATGTTATTTGATGCAAAAAGAGAAATCCAAGGGCAAGAAAGAGGAGCAGGGAAACAAGGTGAGAATTGTTATTCTTAATATAATCAGGATTTTGTTAATTGTTGCTTTTCTCGGTGCGTTTTATAATGGAAGAAAGTTGATATTGTTTATATCGGCGTTTGCATTTGTCGTGACGTTTCTGCCGAAGATTTTCAAGAAAGTATTTGATGTTGAACTACCCGCGCATTTTGAAGTTATGATTTTATTGTTTATTTATGGCACATTATTTTTTGGAAAGGTTAAAGGTTTTTATTATCAATTTTGGTGGTGGAGTGCATTGTTTAGTTTGTCTTCTGCTGTGGCATTAGGATTTGTCGGCTTAGCTGTTATGTATGCTTTGTATAAAGGAGATAAAATCCATGGAAGCCCTTTGATTGTGGCGATATTCTCATTTTGTTTTGCCGTCGCTATCGGCACTGTATGGGAGTTTTTTGAATTCTCTGTAGATAAATTATTTGGTTTTAGCCTGCAGGCAACAGGAGATACAATGCTTGATTTGATAGCTTACATGGCCGGGGCTTTTGTAGTTTCCAGCGCAGGATATTTTTATATCAAGAACGGCAAGTTGACTTTGATAAGCAGATTAATTTCAAAATTCATAGAAAAAAACCCGAGGATTTTTGGAATTAAAGGTAAAGCAGAAGATCATTCTAAGAAAATTATCAGCTTGATTGAAGAAGGCGAGGGGCATAAAGTTGAATTCAAATCAACTTTAAGAACAAACTTGCACACAAATCAGATAGACAAAAAAATGGAGCATTCTGTGCTTAAAACAATTTCTGCTTATTTGAACTCTAGCGGCGGGAGTTTGTTAATCGGCGTTTCTGACACTGGAGATATTGTAGGCATTGAAAACGATAATTTCCCAAGCATTGACAAAGCAAGTCTGCATGTTAACAGTTTAATTAAAGATCATATTGGCGGAGAGTTTCTGCCTTTTATTAAATCAGAAGTTGTAAATATCAATGGAAAATGTATTCTTAAGATAGACTGCGAGAAAAGCCATAAAGAGGTTTTTTTGAAAAATGGAAATGAAGAGAAATTTTATGTAAGGAACGGGGCTTCAAGTGTTGAGCTGTTGGGAAGGTCTTTAGTTGATTATATACAGTATAATTTCAGGAATAATAATAAGTTGGGGGATTAAGGTTTAAAAAAATGTTAAAGCGAAGTGCTAAAGGAGTTTACTTTAACTCAAAACCAAGTATGTCTTCTTCTTTCAAATCAGAATCTAAAAATATTTTCTTTACTCTCCATGGTTTTCCAGAAATTGTTTCAAAAATAGGATTATTTTTATAGACAAACCTAAATGATTTTTCTAACACTTTCCCTTGTCCAATTACTTCATCGCCATAAATAGGATAAAGTTTTCCGTTAGGTATTGCGATTAAGAATATAGCTTTTATTTTGAAGTTTCCGTTTTCTTCTGTATAAATTATATTAATCACATAGGTTAAACAAACTTTTTGATTTTCTTTTCCATAATTGTAAAAGAAAGGTAAATTTGTATTGAAGTCTTTATTTCTTGAACTATAGCTTGTTTGATTTTCGCTTATTGGAATTTTGCCTTTGTAATCTGATGGGTTATCCAATTTCGCGGTTTTTATGTCAATATGAACAAATGCTCTCGTTGTTTCAAAAAATAAATCTGCTCCAATTGGCGCAGAGTTTGGTCTTCCAAATTGATTAAATAACCAAAAATAAATTCTTTCTGCTCCTCTTGCAAAATCAGAGTTTTGTCTTTTCTTATCTGCTCGGTTAAATGTTTTTATCCAATCATCTTTTATTTTATCTTTTGAATTTAATCCATCAATCATCTTATTCAAATCTTGGTGTATTGTGAAATAGATATTCTCAAGTGTTTCATGTTCCCAAAATTCAACTTCTTTCATCTCTTTGTCAGCTTTCATATTTGAACCTCTCACATAAATTGTGATAATCTTTTTGTTTTAAGATTACACCGCTTTTTAATTATATCTATGTATTCAGGATTTAACTCAATTAAAATAGATTTTCTTCCCAAATCCATCGCAACTTTTCCAGTAGTTCCTGAACCAGCAAAGGGGTCAAGCACAATCCCATCAATAGGGCAACATGCCTTTATTACTTTTCTTGGTAATTCTTCGGGAAATACTGCAAAATGAGCTTCTTTTAATTTTGCTGTTGGAATTTGCCACATGTCACCTGGATTTTTTCCGTTGGGGTGATGCTTAACTGTTTGCAAAACATAATGCTGTTCTGTCATAATTTCATCATATTTATTATCTAGATTAAGAAGTTTCTTTAATTTTAGCCAATCTTCAGGTTTAGGTAAAGAACTGCCGCTTTCATCTAACCTAAACCAATGTCCAGCAGTATCTTTATAAACAAAATGCTCATCTACTTCTTTTGGCGTAATTTTTTTCTCTTCTCTTTTTTTACGTAAATATCTTATAATTTCAAATTTTAATTCGTCATCAATATCATATTTTCTTTGTAAAGAATAATATTCTCCATGAACAACACTTCTTGCACCGGGTGAAGCGCCAAGGTTAATTTTATTTGCATCTTTAAATTTGCCACTATATCCATTTCCGTTTGAAGGTGCAACTTTTAAATCAAGTTTATCTTTTAGTTTATTAAATTCTTCTATACTTAAGGTTTCTGGAAGATTACTTTTCTTTTCTTCTTTAGTTTTATGTTCTACTCTAATTTCATCTAAATTAAAGTAATATTTTTTTGATTCACCATTCTTTACAAAAAAGAAAATTGGTTCCCAAGTATTAGAAAATCTATTTTTTACTGGAGAGGGCATGTGATTTGGTTTGTACCAAATGATAGTATTCCTTAATTTCCAACCTTGTTTTTGCATTTCTAAAGCTAAACGTTGAGGTATCATTTGGAGATCACCATCATAATAAGAATCGCCAATATTTAAGAAAAAGCAACCATCCTTTCTCATAACTCTTCTTAATTCTTTTGTGATTTCAGCCATTTTAGAAATATATTCGTCTGGGGTTTCTTCTTGTCCGATTTGGCCTTTAATATCATAATCTCTTAAATTCCAATATGGAGGTGATGTTACGACTACTGAAATGGAATTATTAGGTACTTTCTGAAGTGATTTTATTACATCTCCTTTTAATATTAAAGGAGTTATGTCTTTAGGCAATTCTATAAAATCACTTTCTTCCTTTTTCTTATTATTAACTTCCTCTAATTTATCAAAAATTGCAGTATTTATGACACTCATTTTTTCACCTACTTTATGTATTGTTACATGATGTGACTAATATATAAATTTTTATGCGTTTGCGTCTAATATTTTTATTTTAGAATTATGTCTTGTCAATTTTTCTATTCAGAAACCTCTGCCTTTTTTTGTTTTCCTCTTACAAGATTGATAACTAATGCAATGGCAATTATAAAAAGAATGAAACCAATGACAATTGAGGCGCTGTATTTATTTGCTCCGGCTCCTATTACTGCGCCGAGCAGAGAGCCAACTATGTCTAATAATCCTTCTGATGTTTCTTGTGTTGTTGGGGCATTTAACAACGCAGGAGTTTCGCAAAGTCTTTCTGTTTGCGGTTTTAAGAAAGTTGTTCCGCAGTTATTTTTTTCAGTGCATATTCTGACTTGAGCTCTTGCAATGCACGCTTCCCATTCCTGGCACTCCCAATTTTCTATGCAGCCGCCTGATTGCTCTGCTGAATTGATTATTGTGGAGCCGCCACCTCCACCTCCTCCGCCATTATTGCTTCCACCCCCTCTATTATCAGAGGGTGGTGTAGGTGAAGTTGTTGCTAAACTGCATCCTAATGCATTATAAATGCAATTTGGCTGACAGGATAAAGAACCTGTATAACTTTGGCCTAAAAGAGTTGAGCATGTTAGGCCATTTAAGTTAGAGCCGTCGCATTGTTCACCCTGACTTGCGTCTATGAAACCGTCGCCGCAGACTGA
>CAYJQP010000026.1:0-9185 GCA_964372385.1 Candidatus Woesearchaeota archaeon
TTACATGTTTTTTTTATGAGAAAGGTTATAATTATAGGAACTCTGCATTTGGGTTCAACTCCCCACAAAGAACTTGAAAAAATATTAAAGAGAATTAGACCAAACCGATTACTTGTGGAAATAGCACAAGAAGATATTGAAAATAATGCTATAGAAAACTATCCTGATTAAATGATATTTGCTTATCACTGGGCTCAAAACAATAATATTGAAGTTAAAGGATTTGATTCTAAAATTGATGTACGAGCTCTAGGTATTCAAAAAGATCAAGAAAAAATGGTTATAGAAGAAGAAAAAGAGATAGAAAAAGAAATGAAACTTGGGTGGAAAGATATGAATAAAGAAAATAATTTAAGACTATACGATACAGAATTATGGAGAAAACTTATAGATTGGAAAAAATGGAATCAAAGAGAGAAAGAAATGCTTGATAATATACAAAAATTAATAATTAAAGAAGGCACTATTGTCATCGTTACAGGCGCAGCACATCTAACCTTCTTTGAGAAAAATATAAAGGAAGCAATTTTTCCTTTCAGATAAAGTGTTATTATTAATCATTCTTACAGCATATCCAGCGGATTCTTCACTTTCTTAATCTGCTCACTTGAAATATGAGTATAAACCTGCGTCGTGTTCAAATTCGCATGCCCGAGCATTGTTTGTATCATTCTTATATCCACCCCGCTCTCAAGCAGATGCGTCGCAAAACTATGCCTTAATGTATGAGGAGTAACTCTCTTGTTGACACCAGCCCTTTGTCTTGTTCCCTTGATTATTTTTTGAATATTCCTCGTCGTCAGAGGCTCGTCTTTAGAAAAAATATATTTATTTTCTTTTCCTTTTGCCTCCAGATGCTCCTTCAATTCCTCCGCAAGATTTGCCGACAATGTAAACAATCTGTCCTTACTTCCCTTGCCCTTCCTAACCCACCCTGTCTTTTCATCAAAATTCAAATCATCAACTTTTAAATTAACTAATTCAGAAACTCTTAACCCAGAAGAATAAAGCAAAGAAATAATTAATCTTGACTTAATATTATCAGCGCTTTCAATCAATTTCTTAACCTCCTCCTTTGTCAGAACCTCCGGCAATTTCCTCTCTTTTTTAGGGATTTTTATGTCTCCAAAATCTTTTTTTAAAATTTCTTTATAAAAAAATTTCAAAGAAGCAACAGCCAGCATTATCGTATTCTTTGACTTTGAATCAAACATATTGCTAAGATAAGCTTTTACATCATCTGTATCCAATTCTTCTGCCGTCTTATTTGTTTTCTGCAGAAATTTCTCAACAAAAAAACTATAGTTCCTGACAGTCAACAGGGAAAAACCGCGAATTTTCAATTCAGATTTCAGCCTATCTAAAATTTCTTTTTCCATCCTCTTTTATGTAAAAACTAAGCTAACTCTAATTTTTAAATCTTTATGCAATCATTTATATAGTTTTAATGAACATTTTTGATATGATGAACAAAAGAGCGCTGTTCGGAGCAATCATAGGAGCAATTTTTTTGCTCATCATCCTTGCATTAGGAATTTTATACTTCCAGCTGAAAAATTCCGGATTAACAATTAAAACAGGAAACATTGTCATAGACATAAGTTACAACGATTCTGAAAATGTAGAAAATAATACCCCAGACGCAAATAATTCACTAAACAGCGAGGAAATAATAAATACAACCGAACCGACAATAACTGAGGAAAACAATTCAATATCAAATCAAACACAATAATAATTATAAATCAAGAAATTAAGCAAACATAATGGAAGACGAAGAAAAATTCAAGATGGCCGCAATCTCCGGAGCCGCTCATGCATTTCGTTTTAAAGAAATGAATCCAAGAGCTTCAGAAAGAGAAGTAATCCAGTATATTATAGAAAAAGCAGATGAGATTCTGAAGAATATTGAAGATTAATTATAGCTCTGTTAATTACGCTGCTTCGTAAAACTTACCATCAAATATATTAAGGGCTACACTTTTGTAATAGACGGATAATAAAATTTTGATAATAATGATAAATTATTTAACGAGGATAAAAAGATTTGTAGACTACAACTTATTAGGGAGCATCATTTAAGGTTTAGTGTAGTTAACCAAACTTAAGTTCGTAAGATTTATAACCAACATTTCTTCTTTTCTTTTATGCGGGGATTCCTGAGTGGTCAAAAGGGCAAGACTTAAGATGTCGGTCTTTCAAAAGAAAGATTAGCCTTCAAGATAAGAAATCTTGTGGCTTAGTGCCTTCGTAGGTTCGAATCCTACTCCCCGCATTCATGGTCGTAGACCATGCTGGAGTAGTTTGTGAATCCCTTCAGCTTGCCTAAAGGACAATTGTAGTTTCTTTGACTCATAGAACTTTCTTTTCTAAAGAAAGTTGTATTTCGGGTCCTACTCCCCGCATGTTTCTAAAAGATTAAATAATCAGAATAATCAGCCCTATAATTTATTAAATGAAAGAATATTTTCATATTGATTTAAGTACTAAATTTTCTAAGAAGGGCAATACAGGAATTGCTTGTTTGCGTCTCCCCTCAAAGAAGCATAAAGGTTGTGCTTTAAACAATAGAGTAAAGAGATATAACGAAAAAAAATTAGTTTTTAATAAGAAATTATAACGGAGAACATAAATAATTGAACATTGCGTTTATGTTCCCCGAATATGCAACAGACAATCCGTTCAATTATTTGAGTCTGTTGCTATATTTCAAATTTACCCAAACAAACAATTTTATAAACAAAAAACTCTTCTAAAATCTATGAAAAGAGGCATACAATCATTAACACTATCGCTATTTATCTTCTTCGTATTAGTTATTAATTTAAATTTATCTTCAGCAATAACAACATGTTCAGACAACAGCACTTTATCAACAGATATAGAAGAAATAGACGAGGGAAAAACAAAGTCAGTTAACGGACTGCGCATTGGAGTGGAAAGAGCAGATGATAATGTAGTATTTAGAAAAATCTTTGCTGATTTAATCCTTGATGCACAAATTGTTTCATTACAAAATACTACTGTTTCAAGCAATATTAATATTAGCGGCACTCAATATGCAATAAGTCTCGTCAGCGCCACAGACACAAAAGCAGTTATAAGAGTCAATAGTGCAAATTCAAATGAAATTGAAGAAGGTGATTCAGAAACAGTAAGCGGCATAATCGTCTTCCTTAAGGACGCTGCACAGTCAGGAGAAGTGGCGAGTGCAGAAATCATGGCAGGAGCAAGAAGAATAAGCTTGTCATCTGATAAACTATATGAAAAGCAGACAATTAACAACGCGAATTACTTAATAAAACTAATTTCAGCTTCTGATACAAATGCAATTGTAGAAGTCCAGAAATGTGCAACAGGAGAAATTCAAATTGAAGAGCCTGCGCAGCAGCCAGCACAGCAAAATCAGACAAATCAAACATTAAATAACACAATATCAAATGAAACAATTTCAGCTCAGACAGAAGCAGAAAATGCAGAAGACGAGAATCAAAGCACAGGACAGGTTACCGTCGCAGAAGCAAATGAGAGATTAAGGCAAATGCAGGAGGCAAATAACACAAACCAATCAGCAGATTCCCAAGAAGAAACACAGAAAAAACAAGGCTTCTTCAGAAGATTTATCAACTGGATAAAAAGATTATTTACATTCGGTGATTAAGTAAAACAGATGAAAAATAGCCAATATTTTTTCAATAATAAAAAATTATTAATACAGAAATATTTTAAATGATATAATAGTTTTTCTTTACTTCGGCAAAGTCTTTTGTAACAAATTATTTTTAACTGATATTTAATATATTGGTAAAAACAGATATTTTCAAAACCTTCTATAATGTGAAACCGCGAGGAATGTTTAACAGATGTTTTTTCATTAACTATTTCCCTCCTAACAAACAATATTGGCTATTTTTTTATCGGAGATCTAATAAAATCAAACCCCAAAAACCCTCTTAAAATTATCTTCAATTTTCTTTTCAACATTCTCCAAGTTCATTCCCTTAATCTCTGCAATTTTTTCATAGCTGACAGCAACATTCGCCGGTTCGTTCTCGCTCTTTCTAAAAGGATGCAGGAAAGGCGAGTCAGTCTCGCATAGTAGGCTATCAATTGGAACTTCTTTAACAAGCTCTTGAAATTGAAAGCTGTAATTTACATTCGTCGGAATACTTAAGCTCCAGCCATTTTCAACAATTCTCTTAATCAGCTTCTTGCTCCCGCAAAAGCAGTGCATCACAACTTTTTTCGCCATTAAATCCTCAAGAATTTCAACGCATTTCTCTTCAGCTTTCCTAGAATGCACAATTATCGTTTTATCAATTTCTTCAGCTAATTTAATAAATTTCTTAAAGTTCTCTTCCTGCCTTTTCCTCTCATTACTCTCTTTGAAATCCAGCCCAACTTCCCCAACACCAACAATCTTATCTTTATTCTTTCTGATAAATTCAATTTCAGAATTGATTCCTTTCTCGCTCATTTTCAAAGCATCAATAGGATAAATTCCTAAAGCAGAAAGAACAATATTAAAACGCGAGCCCAATTCCAAGACTTTTCTGTTTGTCTCATAATTCACTCCAGCAGAAACAATCCTGCCAATCTTTGCTTCTTTTGCTCTCTGGATAGCACTCACAATATCTTTCAGCAAATCCAAATGGCAATGCACATCTATGAACATTTAATAAATAAAAAATGAGCATATTAATAGTTAACGTTCAGTTTTAAAGAATCCTCAACCTTGCATAGAATATCACAAACTCACTTCCCCTTCATCTTCAACTTGCTGAATGCAGGCATTTGCTCCCAAATATGGCTGAACATTTTTTCCAAAGTCTGCGAGAAAAAGCCTGTTGACAGCCAGACACCAACATCATAATTAGGATGCACTATTTTGTCATCAAGAAGCATGAAAAGCAACTGCTCGGAATCAATAACAGCAAATCTCCCATTCATATTAGAATCCGCATGACTGCTGTCTCTTACATCAGCAATTTTAGAAAGGTCTTTTGCAACCTTATAATTTTCAGCTGTAATGGGCGCTGCAATTTTTATGCTAACACCTCTCTTTTTCGCCTTTTCAAGAGCAGGCATCAGTGCTTCAAATTTTCTATTCAAGCCGTCTGCTGTCGTGACAATTGTCACATTATTTTCCGCTTCCCTTATCATCATATCCAAATGATTATACATATTCTGTCTTCCTCTCAAACTTCCGGATAAGTCAGATGGTTCTATAAACTTAACGCCGTTTGTATATAGTGAAGTCAACTCCTCTAAAACCTCATCTTCTTTCAATTGATCCAGTCTCTTGCTCTTATTCTGCGCCTCAACAACCAAATTCCTCTTGACTCTCTCAACAACCTCTTCCGGCTTCAAGGCAACAAATTTAATCGGCTTTCCAAGCTTCATTACAATAAATCCTTTCTTTTCTAATGATTCTAAAATATCATAAGTTCTTGACCTTGGCACATCAGAAATATTGCTCAACTCTCCGGCAGTAGAAACTCCTCTTGATAGAAGGGCTGTCCACACCTTTGCCTCATACAAATTCAAGTCAAAAATTTTTCTTATTCTGCTCAAAAATTCATCTTTAATGATCATTATGCCTTATCAAGTCACCTCTTAACATAAATTAGAAATTTAGAGTATTTAAATCTTTTCACTCTAGTGCCCCTAATAAATTACAAAAAACAAATAGCAACTTTTTTATCTTTTATTGAAAATTCTGCGTCAAATTTTTTTTTGTCGTCGGTAAATTTTATCTCTTTTGAGTTTGTTCTTTCCATCAAATATTCTTTTTGTTTTTCTAATATCCTCTGCAGATTTTTATCGACGGCAACTTTCAGAACAATCTCATCTCTTTTTTGCAGTCCTGCTTTTTTTCTGGCTGCCTGGACCTGCCGCGCAAACTCCCGAGCATATCCTTCTGCTTCAAGCTCTGGCGTCATTTTCAGCTCAAGCTTGACAAAAATCTCTTTGCCCTTGTCAAATTCTATTTCTTTGACATTTAATTGCCTCATAATTATTTCTTTCAAATTAACATCAAACTCAATGTCTTCAGGCAGATGAACAACAGCCTTTGAAAGCGGCCATCTCAATCCTATTTTTGCTTTGTCTCTTTCAGCCAAACCTTTTTCAATAACTTCAAACACAATTTTAAAATTTTCCTCAAGCTTTTTATCAATTTTTTTCTTTTCAAATTTCGGCCAGTCAGATAAATGCACACTCTTCTCTTCAACAATTCCTTTCTTCCTCATATCCTGCCAGATTTTTTCTGTCATAAAAGGAATTATCGGCGCGCATAATTTTAAAAGCACAATATAAATCTCTAAAAGTATAGAATTAACTGTCTCGTTACCTTCTGATAGCCTATCTCTAATAAGCTGTATATAACCTCTGCTTAAATCCTTCAGCCAGAATTCTTGCAAAGTGCGGCTGGCAATATGCGGATGGATATTCTCTAATTCCTTCGTAACTTCATCTATCAAAGAATTAAATTTACTCAATATCCATTTATCCTCAACAGAATAATCTCTTGAATTTTTACCTATTTTTAACAGTTTACTAATGTTATAAAAAATATTCAGATTATTTTTAGACTCTTTAGCACCACTAAATCCAAATCTTAATTCTTGCGCAGGGTTTTGCAGGCAATATAACAGTCTCATTGTGTCAGCTCCTATTTTTTCAACAGCGTCGTCAAACCAGATTGCATTTCCCTTGCTTTTATGCATCTCCTCTCCCCTTTCATCTTTTAATGTTTCATATCCTAAAATAGACTTAAACGGAGATTTTCCAGCCAACGTTATTGAAGCCCAGAACAATGCATTAAACCATCCTCTATATTGCCCAGGCATATTCTCGCATATAAAATCAGCAGGGAACCACTCTTTCCAATATTTTTTATCATTCAAATAATTTAACGTCGAAAAAGGCACTATTCCTGCATCAAGCCAGGCATCCCCAACATCAGGAATTCTGCTGGCATCTTTTCCGCATTTAGAGCATTTTATTTTAATTTCATCTATCCATGGTCTGTGCAATTCAGGCAGGCTGTCAACTTTCTTCTTATCAAATGCTTTTTTCCTTAATTCATCTTTGCTTCCTATCACTTCAACATACCCGCAAGAACATTCCCATATCGGCAATGGTAGCCCCCAGTATCTCTTTCTAGAAATTAGCCAATCACCCATATTTTTGAACCATTCTTCCTGTCTGGTTTTCCCATATTCAGGGTGCCATTTTATTTTTTTATTTTCACTAATCAACTTTTTTTTAATCTCCGAGCATTTAATATACCACTCATTAACTAATCTAAAAACTAATTCATTTCCGCATCTCCAGCAATGAGGATACCTATGCCTATAGGAAGTAGTCTTGTAAATAAACTTTCTTTGCCCTAAGTCAGTGAGCACTTTTTTATTTACATCAGAATATTTTTGAGAACTAAAATCTCCGTAACCATCTCCATAAAACCCTTCTTCATTTAAAGGCGAAACAGCAGGCAATCCTTCTTTCTTGCCCAAGCCAAAGTCGTCTGTTCCACAGCCCGGAGCTATATGAACAATTCCCGTCCCCTCTTCCTCAGAAGCCAAGTCCCACAGAACAACTTTATGAGGAGAATTTTTCTGCACTTCTAAATCTGCGTAAGGCATAACATACTTAATCCCTTTTAAAGCAGAGCCTTTCTTATCTTCTACAATCTTATAATCTCCATCCAACTCTTGTATTCTTTTTTTTGCAAGCCAATATTTTTTCCCGTTATTCTCAACACTAACATAATCAATTTTTGAATTAACAGCAATTGCCACATTAGCAGGCACAGTCCAAGGCGTCGTAGTAAATATCAAGAAGTATTCATCTGGCTTATTTTTTAGTGGAAACTGCATGAACAAAGCAGTATGTGTAACTTCTTTATATCCTTCTGTCACAATGTCATGCTTTGAGCTTGCTGTTCCGCATCTCCAGCACCATGGAACTGCGTCCTTTCCTTTATACAGCCATCCTTTATTAAAATAAGTCTTTAATAAATGCCAATTGTGTAAATTATTATTATCAGACATTGTATAATAACTATTCTTCCAATCCATCCATTGTCCAAGTCTTATTGACTGCGCTTCCTGTATTTTAGAGAATTTCTCCACTCTTTTTTTACAAGCGTTAACAAAATTTAATATTCCAAATTTCTCAATATCTCCCTTATTTTCAAGCCCGAGATCTTTCTCCTCTTCCCTTTCAACCCATAAACCTTGGCAATCAAATCCGTTTTGGAATCTTTGATCAAAGCCTTGCATTGCCTTAAATCTCTGGAATAAATCTTTATAAGTTCTTCCCCATGCATGATGCACTCCCATAGGATTATTTGCCGTAATAGGGCCATCTATAAAACTCCACTTCTTTTTTCCTTTATTCTTTTTTCTTAATTCCCCAAATATCTTTTCTTTCTCCCAGAATTCCAAAACTTCTTTTTCAATTTCCTGCGGTTTCTGCATTCTAATAAAAAATAAATAAACCTTTTATATCTTACTCTATCCTATTTTTTCTCTTCCCGCTCTTCACAAAACTAATTAAACTTGCAATAAAAACAAAGCCAGATGTAAAACTCTCAACTTTTTCTCCAGAAAAATAAAACCAAGCCCCTGCAATAACAGAAAAAATCATTAAAGCCCCAAACCATTTTCTCCCAGCTTTCAATTCGTCAGAGGCAAGCCTCGCTATTAAATATCCGGCAGGAATTGCAAATAATAAAATCAGCCATTCAAGCATTTTCTAATTGAAGAAAAACTCTCCCTCCAGCTTATCAACATTAGCTGCAATATCAGTTAATGAAATAATCCCAACAAGCCGTTTTTTCTCGTCAATAACAGGCAGTCTTTTTATTTTATTTTCGCTCATTATCTTCATCGCCTCGTCTATTGTTTCATCTGCTCCGACGCTGATAATATTGCGCGACATTACAGTAGAAATTTTTTTATGCCTGCCAAAGTACTTCACCAAATCGCTTTCAGTGATAATTCCCTTCGCTTTATCTCTTGAAACAAAAATCAAACTGCCAATCCCTTTAGAACTCATTATTTTTGCCGCTTCAACTAAGCTCACATCTCTCTCAATAACATGCGGCCTCTTCATCAGCTCTTTTACTTGCATGCAGGTAAAAATATATTTTAGTATATAAAACTATTTCTCATTGA
>CAYJQP010000027.1:0-9072 GCA_964372385.1 Candidatus Woesearchaeota archaeon
GGGCATGATTGGACTGGAGATTCATGTTTATTTGGTTACTAGAGAAAAGCTGTTTTGTAGATGTGCTGCCTCACGGATGAGGGGTTTGAAGCAGAATGTAAATATCTGCCCGATATGCACAGGACAGCCCGGGGCAAAGCCGATGCTGCCGAATTCTGAAGCTGTAAAGCAGGCAGTTAGAATTGGATTGATGCTCGGATGCAAGATAAATAATAATTTTAGATGGCAGAGAAAACATTATGACTGGCCTGATTTGCCGAAGGGGTATCAAAACACAATTTCAGGAACTTATGCTGTGCCTGTCGGAGAGAACGGGGAATTTTATGGCATTGGGATTTGGAGCATGCACCTTGAAGAAGACCCTGCTTCGTGGGATCCTGAAACAGGATGTGTTGATTATAATCGTTCTGGACTTCCGCTTGTTGAAATTGTCAGCGCGCCGGATTTTAGTAGCAGTGAGCAGGTTGTTAATTGGCTTAAAAGATTGATTCATAATCTTGCTTATTTGAAAGCAGTTGACAAAGATGCAGGGATAAAGGTTGATGTTAATGTTAATCTTGCAGGAAAGACAGAAAGAGTTGAGATTAAGAATTTGAATTCAATTGAAAATATTGGAAAAGCAATTGAGCATGAACTGGAAAGGCAGATGCATGAAGGGAGCGTCAGAGAGACAAGAAGATTTGACGTTTTGAAGGGAAAGACTTTTAGGATGAGGGGGAAGGAAGAAGCAGAGGATTACAGGTTTATCGGCGAGCCGGATTTACAGGAGATTGTTTTAGATTCTAAGTTTGTTGAGGAATTGAAAAGAAAATTGCCGGAGAGTCCTGAAAAGAAATTAGAGAAATTTATTGAAAAGCATAGGATAGGAAAGATTGATGCGGAAGTTTTGACAAAGCATGTTGATATTGCTGAATTTTTTGAGAGCGTTGCTGAAAAAGGCATGAAATTTGGGATGAGAGTTGAATTTATGTTGCCTTGGGTGACTGTTGAGTTATTGAGGTTTTTGAATTATAACAAATGCTCACTTGATAATGTTGAAATTAAAGTTGAGCATTTTGTTGAGCTTTTGGAATTAGTCAAGAAAGGAGAGATTAGTGTTTTGAAAGGCAAGGAGATATTGAATAAATTTTATCCAAAGAGTTTTTCTGTTTCTGAAATTGTGAAGAAAGAAGGGAAGATTTCTGATAGGAAAGAGCTTGAGAAGATTGCTGTGTTAGTTATTAGAGAGAATGAGAAGGCTGTTGAGGATTATAAAAAAGGCGATGTGAGAGCGTTTAATTTTTTAATGGGCGCTGTGATGCAAAAAACAAGGAAAAGGGCGGACTTTAAAGTTGCACGAGAGGAGCTTGAGAGATTGTTGCGAGTTTCTCGGTGACGTTTAAATATTAGTATATAATTTATATGATGTACTATCCTTAATTACATAGACTAATCCTAAATTTATTTCATATCTCTAAAATAAATATCTTCCGGATAGCTGTATTTTAGAACTTGGTGAGGTCTTTTGTTATTTCAATAATTAATTTTTTATTTTTCTTAAATTACAGTAATAATTTCAGCTATTGTTCCGATTATGAAGATAATTATTAGAATTAGTGTCAGAAATTTTGAGACAGGCATTGAATATTCCGGCTTTCTGTCACCAAGGTATTTTGCCCTGTGAATCATTGCCAGAATTAAGATTGATGTCAAACCGCCTGTTATAACTCCTCCAATGCCCAGGACTTTAGTGAAACTTGCTGATTTTGTTAATACCAGAATAATGAAGAGCAGCAACGGAAGAGAAATTGTATAAAGCCATGCTTTTGATTTTTTTTGTCTGAAGTCAAGTTGCAAGCTGTCTATTAATGATACGGACAAAGCAAGATAAGAAGTTGACATTGTTAAAATTCCGAGAAGCATAAAAGGTTTCCCCAGTGCGATTGTTGCTATCTGGGGGGTTTTTTCTCCATTGACGCCGATTACAATCAGCGCGAATAAGATATAGATAAACCCTGCAATTATATTTGCAAGAATTATTGATTTTTTCATCTTATTTTTTCTTTTTTCCAATATTTTCTTAACTTCGGGAATTGTTGTATAGCCAAGGAATGCGAAGAGTACTACGCCGAAAGGAGCGAGATAATTGAGATAATTTGCATCAGGGTTCTGCGTCAGGTTTGATATGTCTATTTTGTTAAAGAAGAAAAAAGCCATACCTATTACGAGAATAATTATAGTTATTACTCCGATAAATTCTCCCTGATCAAGTACTTTTAGCCCGAGCAAGCACAATGAGGACATTATTATCCAGAAAATAATTCCGAAGTGAAGAGTGTAAGAAGAACTGTTAAAAAATAAATAACTTAAAGATTCGCCGACGCCGATCATGTATGCGAGTATTGCGGCGTATATTCCGAATACCAACGATATAAGCATAATAATCTTTCCTTTTTTTCCGAGATATTTTTCAGCGTAGCCTGTTAAATGATGATTTTGTTTTGTTCGCAATGCTATTTCACCGAGATAGAGCATTAAAATTATCATTAAGATTCCAACGAGGATGATATGAATTAATCCGACTGCAAATCCTGATTTCATTGCAACATAAGGGATTCCAAAGATGCCTGCTCCGATTATTGTTCCTATCAAAGTTGATGCGGCGTGGATTGTTTTTACCATTTTTTTGATACCTGATTTTTTAATAAGCGAAGATAACATAATCTTCCTCTTTTTCTTCCTTTTAATTAATCAATAAGGTTAAAAAAGCTAATGCTTAGGGGTTATTGGGCCCATAGTTCAGTGGATAGAATGCAGGGCTTCGGCGAGTCTTCTTTTCTTATAAAGAAAAGAACTCTTGGGAAGAAAAGAACTAAAATTCTTTTTCTTGAGACGAAGAAACCCTGAGACGGGGGTTCAATTCCTCCTAGGCCCATTTTTTACTTAATATATAAATTAATTTAAACTCACTTTATCATTTTTTTTAATGGAACAAACATTATTGGAATCTATACTTGAAAGACATCTTGTAACTCTTGATATGCGCTTAGGAGATAGAGTTTATGCAGAAGATTGTGAACTCGCAGCTGATTTGCAGGACTTAACAAATCCTTTAAGATATCCGAAAATAAAATCAACAAAAGAAGAAGCAATTTTTATAGCAGTAGAAGAGATGGGGAAAATAGAGTCTGGCGAAACCATATCTGAACAATTTCTAAGAGGAGATTATCCAACCTTTGAGAGAAGGTCAGCTATTGCAAAAGGATTAGGTTTTAGTTATTGTATTTACGTTTCTTTGCCAGAAGGAACTATTACTAAAGAAGTAATTGACGAGGTTCTTAAGAAAAGAGCATTTGGTAAGCAAGATTATGAAACCATGTCAATTTGGTATAATAGCGAAGCAGCATGGCAAGGATTTACCAGTGCGAGAAGCCAAGTACAACTTGCAGGAAAATTTTATAATTTTTTTAGCGGGAATAATAAGTTTGGTTTTACAGTAAATTATAATAATAAGATTGAGATTGGTAATTCAGCAAAACTCGCTGAATATGATGAATCAGAACAAATACGAGATATTCTTGAAGAGGTTGAGTCAAGATTTAATGGAGAAACTTTTTCGAGAGAGACTGGAGAATCTTTAATGAATTATTTGAGTGAAATTAAGGAAAGAGTAAGCTTCAGTTAACTTTTGCATTTGATGCTTTGAGAAATTATGAAATATCCCTGTGAGTTTCATACATAAAAGCCGCGTTTTCATCGTGCTTTTTTAGAATTTTTATTGTTTTACTGAATATCTCATCAGAGGATATGCATGCTTTGGTTTTAATTATTTTTTTTATTTCTGCGACAATGCTTTCGCAGATTTTTTCAGCTTTAGCGTGATTTATGCTTGCGCTTAGGCAGGCAGCATAACATGATGCATACAATTTTCTTTCGTCAAAGTTTTCTTCATGCCCTCTTCTTTTTACCACGCATTTTTTCTTTGTTTTTTTTGCCATTTTTCTAACCGAGGTTTATTGTTCCGTTTGCAATTAATATTAAAAGCCAACCCATTGCAATTAAAGTTGCGCCTATTGCTAATCTCATGTAAGTTCTGTTTTCTTGTTTCCATCTTTTTATCATGTGAAGTTTCTTTCCTCCGACTACAAGCAAGAGTATAACAATCAAAGGAGATACAAATATTATGTTGTAGACGATTAATAAAATTAACGCTGTCATGTCAAAGTATTGAGATAAGAGAGTTATTATTGCAAGATAAGGCGCGCCAGTGCATGGGAGTTCTACTGCGGAGACAAATGCTCCGAGGAACATTACTCCAGGGATGGAGGTTTTTAGAGCGTATAGATGAAGCTTTTTTGAGAGTTTTGCAGGGATAGCGAGTGAAAATCCTTTTCCATACCAGAAGTAATCTTTTATTTCAAGAATGCCTGCAGCGACTATTAATGTGCCGACTGCTATTGATATGTATTCAGTAATTGATAGAGGCAGAGTTGCGAAGAAATAGAGGAGACCGAGGCCTGCGGCGAGATAAACGAAAAAGACAGAAAATATGTAAAGGGCTCCGAGAAGAAGCATTTTTTTTGCAGATTGTTTTGACGCAAGAAGCACTGACATGAGCAGAATCAGAACTCCGATTGCGCAGGGATTTATAGAGTCTATTGCAGCTGTTAATACAACGGTTCCAATTGTCGGGATATATGCTTCAACTGCCATCTATAAGACCTCCTTTCTATGCTTCATTTAAATCACCTTTTTGAAGAGAGAGTTTATATGATTCGCAAATTTTTTCTGTTTTTTCTTTTGGCTCTGAAAATTCTATGATTATGCAGTCTCCAGGAGGGATATTTTGATATGGCGAGATGATGTAAGATTCAAAATCTCGGAGTTTTTCTTGTTTGTAGAGAAAACCTGATTTCTTTTTTGGGTCTGGATTTGTTATTTTGTAGAGGAAGACTTGTATTTCTGCTTTTTTTTCATTGCAAAAGCCCGGAGATTTTATTTGAAGAAGGCCTGAATCTGTTGGAATTGTCAGTTGATTTTCAGATAGAGAGCTGCCCACTACATCAAAGAAATGATGGAGGCTTATGTCTTCTTTTTTTATTATTGTGCCTTCTACATGAATTCTGTCATCGTCATGTTCGTGGAAATCGTTAGAGCCAACACGATTTAATAAGCCTCTTGGCGCGATTAAATTTATTTTTTCATTGCAATTCCATATTTCAAAATCAGCATGATAGTGGACAGGGCCATTTGTTTCTGATATTTTATTTAGATATAAAGTTGCTCCTGCGAGATAAATTGTTGTTATAATTATTGGGATAGTTATTATTAGAAACAAGAGTATTTTTATTTTTCCGGTTTTTCTTTTGTAGAAGATTGATATTGCTACTGCGAGCAGGGCTATTGTTGATGTTATTCCTATCAAGAAAAGGGAGTTTGATTTTGTATTTTCAATTATTTTCAATTCATTTGTTTCTTGGTTTTTTTCTTCATCTTCTTCGTGCGCTAATAGCGGATTTACAAATAAGATAATTAAGATAAGGAACAGGAAGATTAGAGCTTTGCTTTTCATCTTAGCAGTATTCACAGACATTTTTATTTTGTTTCTTTCTCGTTGTTTCTTTCTTCGCTTGTTTTTTCTTTCTCGTTGTTTTTTTCTTTTTTGATGGCATTTTAACCTCTTTTGCAGTTTTTATTATACGACTTAATTTAAATTCTTTTGCTAATTTTGTTAATTATAGAGAAATTGCCTTTTTAGAGCTTGTCCGTATTCTTCTGTCAGAGCTTCGTCTGTGAAGCCGAGGGCGTGCGCAGATTCATGGAAAAAAGTATCTATTAATTCTGACGAGTCGTGCGGGAGAGTCATTGTGTTTCTTCGTGGTTCGTAATAGCCGAGGACTCCGCGAGGCATTGCTGTTTCCACTGTCGGAAATATTTTTGCTCTACTGATAGGGTCTGTTCTGTATGCGAGGGCTTGAAGAACAAAATCTTCTAAATCTAATGGTGTTTTTTGTCTTAGGATAGAAGTGATTAGATATTTTTTTGGCTGAATGTATTTTTCATTTTTTTGATTTTTGTCTTTATTGTTTCTTTCACTTCTATTATACTCGTTTCTTTTGTTATCTTTGTTTTCCGTATCGCTTTGCAGGAAACTTTTTCCATATGCCAAGTAAATAGTATTTTGCCTCATGGGATTTTATTGGAGTTGGATTATAAAATGTTTGCGGTTTTTTTAAGAGGGGCAAGATTTAATAAATATAATTTATTGAATAGTTGATGGCGAAGAAAGATGAAATAGATGAGGAAGGGATTCATGTGAAGAAGAGCGAGGATTTTTCTTCTTGGTACACAGATGTTGTGCAAAAGGCAGAGCTTGCTGATTATGCGCCAATTCGCGGTTTTATGATTGTGAGGCCAAGGGCTTATGCAATATGGGAGAAAATTCAGGAGTATTTTAATTCTGTTTTAGAAAAAATGGATGTTAAAAATGCTTATTTTCCTTTGTTGATTCCAGAGAGTTTTTTTAAGAGAGAGGCAGAGCATGCAAAGGGTTTTGCGCCTGAATTGGCTTATGTTGAAGGAGGAGACGAAGGAGAGAAACTGGTGTTGAGACCGACTTCTGAGACAATTATGTATGATTCTTTTTCTAAATGGATAAGGAGCTGGAGGGATTTGCCGTTGAAGATAAATCAATGGGCTAATGTTTTGAGATGGGAAGTTAAGCAGAGCAAGCCCTTTATCAGAACGCGAGAGTTTTTGTGGCAGGAAGGGCATTGCGCTTTTGCTGATGAGGCAGGAGCAGTTTTTGGGATGAAAGAGATTATTGCAGAGTATAAGAAATTGGTTGAGGAATTGCTTGCAATTCCTATTATTGTCGGGAGAAAGTCTTCAATGGAAAAATTTCCTGGGGCGAAGACGACGATGACGATTGAGGCACTAATGCCAGACGGCAGAGCATTACAGATGGGAACTTCACATAATTTAGGGCAAGGATTTGCGCGCGTATTTGATGTTAAATTTAAAGGCAGGGACGAGAAAGAGCATTATGCTTATCAGACTTCGTGGGGTTTTTCTACCCGCTTGATTGGTGCTGTTGTGATGGTGCATGGCGACGATAAAGGGCTTGTTCTGCCGCCTCGTGTCGCTTCGGAGAAAGCAGTTATTGTTCCTATTCTTTTTGAAGATAGCAGAGAGAGAGTATTGAAAAAATGTTTTGAAATTGCGCAGAAATTGGGAAAGCTTGGATTTTTTGTTGATGACAGGGAAGGGTATTCAGTTGGCTGGAAATTTAATGAATGGGAGATGAAGGGGATTCCTTTGAGAATTGAAATTGGGCCGAAGGATTTGGCTGGGAAGAAAGTTACTGTTGTTCGTCGGGACAATGGAAAGAAAGAGCAAATCAGCGAGGGAAAAATTGTTTCTAGAGTTGGGGAGCTGTTGGAAGAGATGCAGAAAGATATGTTTGTTAAAGCGGAGAAGTTTTTGAAGAGCAGAATTGATGAAGCCAAGAGCTTGAGTGAATTGAAAAAGAAACTTTCAGATGGAAAGATTGTTAAGGTTTATATGAAGGATTCTTCTGTTGTTGAGGGGAAGATAAAAGAAGAGACAGAGGGGGCTGTTTCAAGAATTATTGAAGAAGTTTCTAAAGAAGGAAAATGTTTAATTAGCGGCGAGAAGGTGAAGACAATTGGGTATATTGCGAGGGCTTATTAGATTTGGTCTGTCCATAATTCAAATAAAGTATAATCTAATTTCTCTTTGTTGAGTAATTGAACAATTTTATTTGCATGATCAAGAGGAGCTATAAAAGATGTTGGAGAGAGCTTTTTTCCTTTAATTTCTTTTAGCAAACCTAAAGTCTGATATTTTTCTTCTTTTCTTCCGAATATTTTTCTTATTATTCTATTCCTTTTTGTTATATTCTTCATTGGTTTTATATTAAAACATGTAAACGGCTTTAATTTTTCAGGTGTTGTTTTATATTTTCCATATAGTATGATTCCTTCGCTAATTATACTTCTTTTTAATTTCCATTCTTCTAAATTGCCAATTTCTACATGTATTTGATTTTTTATTCCTTTCAATGAAAATTGCTGATATATTTGAGTTTTATTGAATTTATTTATCTGCTCTTTGATTATTTTCTTTATTTCTTTCTCTTTAGCTTTATTTTTTACATTGAAGAAAATGTCTATATCGCTGTCTTCTGTAGCGTCGCCTCTTGTAGCAGAGCCGAATAAAATTATTTCATCTACTTCTATTCTTGGCAATATAAAGGACACAAATGAGCTTGCATATGCTATAAGCTGTTTAAATTTCAATTTCATTTTTAAGTAATTCTGCGAATATATTTTTTAGTTTCAGGAAATTATTAAGAAGATTTTTTGTTTGCTCTTTTTTTGGTTTGTCGTACATTAATGAAGTTCTTTCTTCTTCTATTTTGTAGATTAGGTCGTAGATTTGCTGTTTTTTTTCAAATATTAAAGGAAGTTTTCTTTTAATTAGTGGTTCTTTTTTTTGTTCTGGTGTTGGTTTTTTAAACCAATCATGTTTTATTATTTTTCCAATAGGTATTTTATTAATTAAATGAAGATAAAGTTCAAGAAATTGCAAAGAGCATGCAGAACAGTTGAAGCCAACGGTTACTGGCTTCTTTTCTATTCCTTGGTTTATGGCATCCTCTATCTCTTCTAAATGTTCTTTAATTTTTTTTCTTATGCTCTTCTATCGATGTCATCTTTGGATTATTTTATACCAAGAACATTTATATTTTATTCCTTATAAATTTTTCAGTATTTTTTATACCTATTATTGGTATAAGTTATACCTTTAATTTATTTTTAGATAGAAATTAGAATTATGACTTTAATGCTGTTTGGATTTTTTTATTCAGAATTATAAGGAGGGTAGCTTTCACATCCTAGTGCGTCTTCTGTGGGATCATGGGCAATTTCTGGAAAAGGTTCTGGAATAGGAGAGGTGTTGAAGAAGAGCCACGATAAGAAAGAGTAGATGTCATTTCTGTTGATTTGGCCGTCGTCATTTACATCTGTTGCGTCTTCGCAGTTTAGAGCTTGATTGTAGTTTATATAA
>CAYJQP010000028.1:0-8842 GCA_964372385.1 Candidatus Woesearchaeota archaeon
AATTATTAATTCTATAAAGTTTCTGAAATTATCTATGTTGTTAATATTCTTTCAGAATAATTTGACGCAAGTTTATCAACCTTCGCTTACAGTTTTTCCATAATATTATATAAAAGCACCAAATAAAAATTTGTCTTTTTTTGCCAAGAAATTTATAAATCATAGAATGTATTAATTTAAATGCTCGCAGGCAATAAAATTATCAAAAGAGTAGAAATTAAGGAATTTTTAGAGCAGATTAGAGAGTATTCTAAAGAGCAAATTAAATGCACAAACCATACATTTTTTAGATTAAGTGAAAAACAAGAAAAATATATACTTGCGAAAAACTAACAGAGTATTTATTTTATGAAGAGCCGTTTTTAGTTGGTTTGCAAGCCAATGGAAATTATGCAGTTTTTTTACAAACACGAAAAGAATAAATTCATGAGAGTGATAATATATATGAACACCCCAAAGGTTAATATAGTTACTTTCTACTTTATAGAACAGAAACAAATACCGAGAATATGAAAAAAACAAATAGACATTTAATAGGAGAAGGAGAAATGGATTATGATTATGTAAATGATATTCTCTTTTTCAAAGTAAAAGATAGAGAGTATGATAGGTCTCTAGAATTTGAAAATATGGTGATTGATATAGATTCTGAAAACTTTATTACAGGAATTCAAATATTTAATGCCTCAAAATTCTTAAGAATGGATAAATCTGTTTTAAGAACAATACCTAAATGGACATTTCAAGCATATATAGATGAAGAATCAATAGAGATTAGACTCAACTTCCAGGTTTCTGTAAGAAATCAACTAATTGAGAAAAATCCAATAATCATTCAAAGAAATGACGAAAAACTGCCAGAATCAGAGATGGTAGTAGCAGTTTAATTAGTTTTAAGCGAATGCTTCAAATTTCTCAACCAAACTCCTTACCACCTAGCTTGCCTATAGTTATCTCTTCTCTTATGAAAATTTCTTCCATGTCTCGCGCCATTTTGCTTTCTTCCATAATTTTCTTTTTTTCCGTCGTGAAATCTGCCCCGAAAAGAGCGGTTTTCTCTTCCCATTTCTCTCCCGCGCAAATTTCTGTTTCCACGATGCTCTTTTTCAGACATCTTAACAAAAACTTTTTCAAACTCGGGCAATGGAGCTCTTGTAATAGCTAAAGAAGGATCTTTTAATACCCTCTTAAAATTATCATAATCTCTCTGCGACAAAATAGTTATCGCCTTGCCTTCTTTGCCCGCTCTTGCAGTTCTTCCAACACGATGTATGTATTCTATACTTGTTTTCGGCGAATCGTAATTGTAAATATGCGATACATTTTTTATATCAAGTCCTCTTGCGGCAACGTCAGTGCATACAAGAATGAATTTGCTACTTTTATGAAATTCTTCAAGAACTCTATTTCTCCTACTCTGATTTAGATCGCCATGAAGAGCCAGAGCATCAAAACCATATCTTATTAAATTCTTGCTGATAAAATCCGCATTTCTTTTCGTATTGCAAAAAACCATCACAAGCCGCGAACTTTCTTTTTTAAGAAGATGCACTAAAAGAGAAAACTTCTCTCCTGAAGGAACATCATAAAATTCTTGTTCAAGTTTGGACGGGTCAACATACGACTCTGCTGATACTTCTATTGCGTCTTTCATATACTTTTTAGATAT
Source organism: Candidatus Woesearchaeota archaeon (assembly GCA_964372385.1). GTDB lineage: Archaea > Nanobdellota > Nanobdellia > Pacearchaeales > GW2011-AR1 > JAUSIK01. The sequence goes on from CAYJQP010000028.1 coordinate 1,670, forward strand.
GTGTTTAATATCTTGCGAGATGGTTGCAGAAAACAAGAATGTCTGTCTCTTGCTGGGGCATCTCTCAATTATCTTGACGACATCATCAAGAAATCCCATGTCAAGCATCCTGTCTGCTTCATCTAAAACAAGAAAGCGAATATGCGACAAGTCTATTGTTCGCCTTGATATATGGTCAAGAATTCTTCCAGGAGTGCCGACGGCAAAATCTGCTGTTTTCAGATTATGTATCTGTGGCTCTATTGACACACCACCATAAATAGAAACAACTTTTATATGCTTATGTTTTGAGAAAATTGAGAGAGTTCTCGCCACCTGTTCTGTTAATTCTCTTGTTGGCGTCAATATCAACGTTTGCAATCTCTCTCCAGGATGAACTTTTTCAATTAAAGGCACGGCAAAAGCAAGTGTTTTCCCAGAGCCAGTTGCGCTCTCTCCGATGACATCATGGCCAGCCAATGCCAAAGGAATGACTTTTTCTTGGATTTCAGTTGGCTCTACAAAATTCGCTTCTTCTATGACTTTCAATAAGTTTTCACTTATATGCAATTTTCTAAATTCATTCATTTTCATTATAACTTTAACAGATAAGAAATAGACGAGCTATTTCCATACACGTAAATTATTTGATATATTAATACTTGAAAATTGGTGTATTTAAAGTTGTTCTTTTTGAAAATTAAAAGGTAAAACGCCCGGACCAGGATTTGAACCTGGGAATCCACGAGGGAAACGGGATCTTCGCCTTTTTTCAACTGCTCTTTAAAGGAAGGTTGAACTTGAAGGAAACCTTGGTTTCCTTAAGCTAGCAATCCCGCGCCGTAACCGCTGGGCCATCCGGGCATAAATTTCTTTGGAATCATACACTTATAAGGCTTTTTATTCTAGCCGTTAAATGAAAGGGTGATGAATACTCCAAATAGCCCATATCTACGACGACGAAATATCATAATTAATTAAGATTTATGGTTTTTTGATAATTATAGAATTATTACGATAAGTTCTATTTTATCACCCTATTGGCTTAACAGAATCAATTGAAACAAATTTAAAAATATCCCTCTCTTAAAAAAAGAATGAAACAAATTTTCATCATTGAACATCTTGAGCCAAAGCTCTGGCCATGGTGTCTGATAGAATACAAAAACATATCAAAAATCATTAGTAAAAAACATGCGTGGTTTACAAACATAAAAAAACGAGATGCTAAAAAACTAAAAAAATATGGCAAAGTAATTAACGAATCAATAAAGTCAATCAAATTAAAAAATTGCTGTGTCCTTGATCCCCAAGCTAAAAAATTATTAAAGCCAAAAGAAGCAAAAAAATTTGATTATTTTATTTTCGGCGGAATTCTCGGAGACAGCCCGCCAAGAAAAAGAACAAAAATAGAATTGACAAAATTCTTAAGTAAATGCAAAAAAAGAAATTTGGGAAAAGAGCAATTCAGCACAGACAGCGCAGTTTATGTTGCAAAAGAAATATCAAAAGGCAAAGAATTGGAAGAAATTGAATTTCAGGATTCTATAGAAATAAGCATAAACAAAATAGAATCAATAATCCTACCTTTCAAATATCCGCTGAAGAATAAAAAGCCAATAATATCAAAAGATCTCATAAACTATTTAAGAAAAGATGATTAGTGAAAATCTGCACTAAACTTTTTGAAACTTTAGAGTTTTCATTCTTTAAATGCCCATAAAAACATACATTGAATTGTAGGTAATTAGACTATTTTTTGTTCGGGAAATATCAAATCACATAAAGAAAAATTAGTCTATAGAAAACTTCACAATAATAAAATGCCTACCTTATCTGCTGGTAATATTGCTGATTATTAGTTTAGCAAATTATTTTAGGATATTTTGATAATAATTTGATTGTTCAGACTTCTTTTTAGTAAAATATTTTTGATATGAAAAAATAAGAAATAATTTATTCAACAGCTTTTTTCTCTGCTCTTTTAATCATCTCTTTCTTCAAGCCAATAAAAACCCCTCCTTTCTTTCCACCGACATAACTATTCTCCCCTTCTTTAATAATTTTATTCAGCTCATCAAGTTCAATATCTAAATGAGTTATGTTAGCTCCGCTCTTGCCCTTTAAATGAATATAAACATCAGCTTTTCCTATTTTTATTTTTCCTTCTCCCGGCCCGCTCATTCTTACCCTCCTCAATTTCTTGCACATCTTTTATGTAGTAAAATCCAGATATCATTCCTATAATACCTATCCATGCAGACAATGGAAGAGATAAATAAATCCATGATGGATAGTATACGCTCAAGAACAAAGCAGGGATTGCAACACCCTGGCTGAATGTAGTGATTTTTGCAATATACCTAACATGAGGGAATCCTCTTCCAGAGAAAAATGCAACAATTGCCGACGGCGCGCTAATAATTTCACGAATCATAATAAAGAATATCTGAATTCCATGAATGCCTGCTAATTGCCCTCTGATTCCGAAAACCACGACAAAAGCAAGCGCGGTTCCAATCCAGAGAAATCTATCTGCAAGCATATCTGCCTTTCTTCCAAAATCACTGACAAGATTATACTTTCGGGCTATAGCTCCATCAAACCAATCAGTCAAGGCAGCAATAGAAAAAACGATGACAATACCTATGACATTCATTTCAGTTATTATCATGTAAACAACAATGAATGCTAATATTATCCGAGAAGCATTGAGCAATGTCGGAACAGTAATATTTTCTTTGAATATATTTGTATTTTCAACCATCATTTTATATAAACAGCAAACTTTAAAAGTTCTTCCCTATCAGTATAATCAGCGGGATGGAGCAGCCTGGAGTGCTCGCGAGGCCCATAACCTCGAGGTCGGAGGTTCAAATCCTTCTCCCGCTATTTATTTTTATTATTTGATATATCCCAGAATCCTAATTTCCCCCCGCATTGAATTTCTTTAATTCTTTCAGCATTCTTAAGAATAAAACCATAATTTCCATACGAAATATCGGCAAGATGCTTGCCTTTATCTTTTATGAATTCATTTTCGTCGATATATTTTTTTACATTATCTATTTTAGCTTTCCCAACTAAACATCCCAATGGTAATTCTCCAAATCCAAATTTTTCCATTGCTTTTTTATCCGGATTTTTTGAAGCATGAATAAAAAATTCTCCTCTGAATTTCGTATTCCATTTTCTAATTTCTATTGTTTTTCTTCCTGAAACAATAAGCTCTGCAAACGGTTGTTTTAAAGATAAAGCTTTCATTATATTTTTATATACTGCTTATTTAAATTATTTATGTTAGTAATTGGCATTGATGACGCAGGCAGAGGCCCCTTGATAGGCCCAATGATTCTAGCGGGCGTCTTACTCGACAAAAACACAGAAACAGCCTTAAAAAAATACAGAATAAGAGACTCAAAATTAATTCAGCACAAAGAAAGAATAAAACTCGCAAAAATAATAAAAGAATCTTCTATCGCATTTCATATTGTCAAAACAAATCCTGAAGAAATAGATTCTTCAATAAAAAAAGGCACAAATCTTAACACATTAGAAGCAATAAAAACAGCAGAAATAATCAATGAATTAAATAATAAAAAACAAAAAATAAAAGTAATAATTGACTGCCCGTCAACTAATATCCAAGCATGGAAAAAGACCCTCTTGCATTTTATTGAAAGCAAAGATAATCTAACAATCATCTGCGAGCATAAGGCAGACGTCAATCATCTGTCAGTTTCAGCCGCCTCAATAATTGCAAAAGTAACAAGAGAAGAAGAAATAGAAAAACTAAAAAAACAATACGGCGACTTCGGCTCTGGTTATCCCAGCGATCCTAAAACACAGGAGTATTTAAAATCAAAAGGAAAAGAATTCTCGCATATTGGCATTTTCAGAAAATCCTGGCAGACTTGGAAAGCTCTCTATCCCGAAAAAGAACAAACAACGCTGGGAAATTTTTAAAAAACAATGGCTATCAAATAAAAAACCGCCCAAAAACAAACTCACCCAATCTTATCCTTAAACTCTTCCTCTGCATTAATCTCTTCTCCAACATTTCTTGCATCATCAATCTCTCTCGTAGCCTCTGTAGTAATCTCACTAACATTCTCTAGAGAATTATCAGCGCCCTGCACAGTATTATCCGCAGAAACACTCTCAACTGCTTTCCGGGCAACTCTCACCGCATCATCCAACTTCAAACTCAAAATCTTAGAAACCCCCTCATGCATTGAGACGCCATATAAAACATTTGAATTTGTGATAATCGCATCGTTATGCGTAATGACAATATACTGCCCTGATTTCATGTATTGATTCAGCAATCCCGCAAGTCTCTCTGAATTTCTCTTGTCTAATGCCGCGTCAATTTCATCAAATATGTAAAAATGATACGGCTTGTATTCCTGTATTGCAAAAAGCAGAGAAAGCGCAACTAAAGTCTGCTCTCCGCCAGACAAAGATGTGACATCAAAATATTTTCCTTTCGCAAGTTTCACAACAATATTGACGCCTCCGCTGAAAATGTCATCATTGTTTTCAGGCTCCAAATATGCCCTGCCTTTGGATGAAAGCTTGGCGAAATTATTAGAGAAAATTTCATTGATTGCGTTAAATGTTTTCATAAATGTTTTTTTCTTTTTATTGTCAATCTCTTGGATAATCTTCATAATATCTTCCTTCTCCTTTTGCAATGTCTCAACCTTTTCATACACTTTATCATATTCTTCTTTTATTTTTTCATAAACTTCCAACGCCCTCATATTGATTGAACCAATGTTGCGGGTAATCTCCTGCGCTCTTCTCAATTTTTCCTCCAGCAAATTAATGCTGTCTTGCAAAAGTTCAACTCCTGAAAATTCCTTTATCTCCATTTCCAATGATTCGCACTCTGCATCAAATTTTGCTTTGCCGATTTTAAAGTAGTTCACTTGGTCTTCAACTTCTCTCAACTCCTGTCTTCTTTCGGACTGGTTAAGATTTTTTTCCTGCACTTCTTTTTGCAATTCATCTCTTAACTCAAACATTTTCTTGAATTTAATCTGAAGCTCTTTTTCTTTCTCATCTTTCTCTCCAAGCAATTCAACTTTGTCATTCAATTTCTCGTTGATTTCTTCAATAATATCATTTATTTCAACAAGATCTCCTTTGCTTCTTCTGATAATATTGTTTACATTTTCCAGCTCCCTCTCTTTGTAGAGCAGACTTGTATCAATGTCTTTTGCTGTTCGCGAAGAAATTTCTTCAATCTCCAGAATTTTATTTTCATACCTCTCTTCAATCTTTCCCAAACCAAATGATTTCTGTTCAAGTCTCTTTCTCTTCTCTTCTAAAGTCTTAATTTCATCAGCTAAAATTTTCTCCTCTTCAACAATTTTTTTCAACTGCTCTTTTTTTTCATAAATCTGTCTATGATTTTCCAATTCAATCTCAGATTTAGACGCTCTTTCATCAGCAGATTTCACATCAAGAAGCAATTTACTTTTTCCCTTCTTAGTCTCTTCAAGTTCTTTCAATGCAGAACTTTTATTTTTTTCAGCTTCCGCTATTTGTTTGTTTGTGTCATCTTCTATATGCTTTTTATGCTCTTCATTTATCTCGCTTTGGCATAGCGGGCAGATGCTGATTTTATCAACTTTTGATTTTATTTTCTTTGCCTTTAAGATAATCTCATCAGAAACAGATAAAACACTCTCATTCTTCAGTTCATCTTTCTGAAGCTCATCCAATTTGCTCCTGTATTTCTCAATTTGTTTTTTAAATCCTTCAATTGCCTTTTCGCATTCTTCTTCACTTCTATATTGAAGATTTGCAGAATGTTCTTCAAGTTTTTCCAGCAAATTTTCAGAATCGGCGTTTATCCTCGCTTTTTGTTTTTCTTTGTCGCTTATCCTCTCTCTTAAAGAATCAAGCTCTATTTTCAAGCCAATCAAAGATTTTCTTTCTTTTTCTATCTCTACAAATTCATCTTTCTTTTTCTTAAGCTCCTCAGCTTTCTTAGCAACTAAAGGAGATTCCCTTCTTAAATTTTCTATCTCTGCTTTTATGTCAGGAATGGATTTCGTAATCTCATCTATTCTTCTCTCTATTTCCTCGCTTCTATTTTCATAGCTTTCTTTTCTTACTTTCAGCCCCTCAATCTCTGCTCTCAAATTTGAAATCTCACTGTGCAGAGTTTCTTGCTCAAGTCCAGAAGATTTTTGAATCATTTTATTTATTTCATTTATTCTTTCCTCTAATTTTTCTATTTCCTGCTGCAAAACATCAATTTTGCCTCTTATTTTTTCTTTTAGCTTGTCTTTCTCTTCAATTGACTTCACAACTTTCTCAATTTCTTTCTTTTTGTCTTTTATTTTCCTGCTTAAAATAGAAGCCTTTGCTCTCCTCGCAGTTAATTCAGCATCTTTAAACTTTTGCGCCTGCGCTTTTTCCTGCTCAAGATTTCTTAAATATGCAGTTCTCTCTCTTAAAATTGTTGAAATTTCTTTTAGTCTTTCATCAGTTTTTTCCAGTTCTCTAAGCGATTTTTCTTTTCTTGATTCGTAAACAGAAATTCCAGCGACCTCTTCAATTATTTTTCTTCTTTCATCAGCATGCATTCTCACGATGCTCTGGATTTGACCTTGCATGATTAAATTAAAGCCATACGGATCAATGCCTGCTTGAGCCAGCATCTCAATAATTTCATGCCTTGCCTTTGTCTCACCGTCAATTTTGTAAATGCTCTGTCCGTTTGCCCTCACAATTCTTTTTAAGACAATTTCATCTTTGTCAATAGAAAATGCCTTGTCTTCATTGTTTAATATCAATTCAACATAAGCTTCTTTTGCCGGTTTAATATATTTTGAACCCATAAAAATTAAATTCCTTGCCTTTGCAGCCCTCATTGATTTTACAGACAATCTTCCAAGAGCAAAGCATAGTGCTTCTGCTACATTAGATTTTCCAGAACCGTTCGCGCCCACAAAAAGATTAATCTCCTTGTCAAATGGTATCTCTGTCCTCTTTGCAAAACTCTTGAATCCATACATCACAAGTTTCTTTATGTAAGCCATTTATTTACTTAGAAAACTAGTTATTTAAGAATTTCTAATACATAAATGTTAAGTAAACCATGCAACTTAATATAGTTTACTTCTGGACTGCACCCCTCTAATCGGACACCAAGTTAGGTTAATACTTTTTTCAAGT